>JAUQPO010000327.1 GCA_030550335.1 Acidobacteriota bacterium | reverse complement strand
CTTCCGATCTGACAATTGGGCGGGCACGCTCTGGGACTGCTCCATTGGCTTAGGGATATAGCCTGAGGTCGTGCAGTTCAATCAGGCCGTCGCATGGTTGGGACGCCACGTGATGCCGCTCCTTGCGACAGGGGCGACGCACCGTCGGATAGCGCTGTGGCTCGAGTCTGTGATACGGGCTCGCGTTGATCCCGTACTCCGTCCATCTTTTACGTAGGGACGCTCCGGAGCTCACTACGCGACTCGCGCAACAAGTTGACGATGGCGTCACCTGGGCCTCGACTCAGGTGCAGACACTTACTGGGGTTGGCCCACGTGCCGGCGGATGAATTCTCTCGCTCTCTCTCGGGCTCGCTCCACCAAGCGCTCACGTTCCTGCCGTGGAAGATCCGGCCGCAGCAACTGCAGTGCTTTACCTAGGGAACCTTGCCGGAGGACTTCTGCCTTCAATTGGTCAAACGGCAGGCCCAAATTGTGCGCGACGTGTGCCGTGGAGATGAACTCGCCCAGGTTGGGGAAATCCTTTGCGGCAGCCACCGGATCGGAGCCCGGGGGAAGCAATTCGAGGAGTCGCTCTCTCAGCTGCGGATTTCGTTCCACCACCTCCGCTGGGGGGATCCGGCTCGGCCGAACGCCCGACTTGCGTTCAGTGGGGGGAGGGACGCTCGGCGGCCGTCCACTGCCTATCGGAGGCCGGACTTCTGGCCTAGCCGCACCGGAAGGAGCCCCGCGTTGCCCTGGCCCTCCTCCGCGTTGAGCGCCGCTCGCCAGGCCCAGGGTCAGGGCCAGTACGAATAGATACGTCAAGCGACTCGACTTCATGTGCTTTACTCCTGTGCTCTATGAGGTGCTACTGCCGACAATCCGTGCCTTTGGCTGTTCCGAGTTTACATTGGTGGAGTCCAACCCATCCAAATCGATGGATAAGCCGCTTCTGCTGGCCGATCCACGGCGTTTGCGGGCTGGCTGGGCTCAGACCACCAGGTCACCGTCGGGATTCCTGCGTCTGCCTCTCGGGGATCACCCACAAATATATCGGCCGACCGTTCACATACTGGATGGCTTCCGGCTTCCAATCGGCCATGTCGTGGATGTAGGACACAACTCGGGTGCCAGGCTGTAATTCCCTCAGAAGTTTTGGTCTCAGCTTCAAATTCAGCGAGGGCCACAAGAACAGGGTGACCACCGTGGCGTCCCGTATGTCTGCCTCAAAGAGGTCTCCCTCAATGAACCGCACCCGGTCGCTGACCCCAGCAGCTTTGGCGTTGCGGATCGAATCTTCGATGCGTTGTGGGTCGATGTCGATGCCCACACCGCGGGCGCCAAACTCCTTAGCGGCCGCGATGACGATCCGGCCGTCGCCGCACCCTAAGTCGTAGACCACGTCTTTTTCAGTCACCTTCGCCAACTTGAGCATTGCCGTAACCACTTCTGGGGGAGAAGGTTCCCACCAGATGTCCGGCGGGCGGCGCGGCGTTCGCTGGGCGCAGGTCGCGCTCGTGACGAGCAACACACAGGCAAGCAGGCGGAAAACTTGAGCACCAGTCCGGCCGTTCCGCATCATGCGTCGAGTGTACCTCATCGTGGTGAGCCAGATGGCCCCACGCTGATGTATACTGCATGCTCGCGTGCCAACGCTAGAGGTCCGAACGAGGAGACGAGCATGGACGAGAGCAAGATTCGCGCCGCTTACGAGCAGGCCCGGGAGCGGTACGCCAGCTACGGTGTGGACACCGAGCGGGCAATGGAACGGCTGGCACAAGTGTCCTTGTCTGTGCACTGCTGGCAGGGCGACGATGTGGGTGGATTTGAGACTGCTGGGGCGGAGCTGGCTGGAGGAGGAATCCAAGCGACGGGGAATTATCCGGGTAAGGCCCGCACCATCGCGGAGCTCCGGCAGGATTTGGAGAAAGTCTTCAGCCTGGTTCCTGGCCGGCACCGATTGGCCTTACACGCCTCGTACCTCGATAACAGCGGCGTTTTCGTCGAGCGGGACCGAATCGAACCCAGGCATTTCCAAAGCTGGATCGATTGGGCCAAACAGATAGGAATCGGCCTGGACTTTAACTCCACATTCTTTTCACATCCCAAGGCCGCTGACGGATTCACGCTCAGTCACCCCGATCCGGCTATCCGAGAGTTTTGGATTGCCCACGCCATCGCCTGCCGTCGTATCGGGGCAGAGATGGGCCGGCAGCTGGGCTCGACTACGCTGACCAACGTTTGGATCCCGGACGGTTACAAGGATCTGCCAGTGGATCGCTGGGGACCACGGGAGCGCCTGATCGAATCTCTGGACCGGATTTTCGCCGAGCCTATCGACCCGTCAATCCATGTGGACGCGGTTGAGGGCAAGCTTTTCGGAATTGGGTTCGAAAGCTACACGGTGGGTTCGCACGAGTTCTACCTCGGTTATGCTGTTTCCCGCAAAATCTGGTTGACGTTGGATACGGGGCACTTTCATCCCACCGAGCAGGTCAGTGACAAGCTCAGTGCGGTCTTGTGGTACGTCCCGGGCATCATGTTGCATGTGAGCCGGCCCGTGCGTTGGGACAGCGACCATGTGGTGATTCTCGATGACGAGCTTCAGGCTCTGGCGCGCGAGATCGTGCGATCGGGCAAAATGGACCGCATCCGCATCGGATTGGATTTCTTCGACGCGAGCATCAACCGGATTGCCGCTTGGGTCATCGGCATCCGGAGCACGCTCAAGGCTTTGTTGATCGCATTGCTGGAACCCACTGACCGGTTGAAAGAGGCGGAGCTTCAGAGAGATTACACTGCGCGCTTGGCCATGCTGGAGGAGATCAAAACGCTCCCGTGGGCTGCGGTTTGGGACTATTACTGCCTCCGGAACGACGTCCCGGTGGGGCTCGCGTGGCTGGACGTGGTCAAGCAATACGAACGCGAAGTTCTTAGTCAGCGAGGCTGACGCCTCAGCTGGAGGGTGTGCCGATGAGCCCCGCAGCGACATCCACGATCAATCCACCCCTCGGGATTCTGATCTTCATGCTGGGTGGGCTGGCCGGAGCAACGTTTTACTTGCCCTTTAAGAAGGTCCGGGGCTGGGCTTGGGAGAGCTACTGGTTTGTGTACGCAGTCACGGGCCTGGTCCTGGTGCCCTGGATCCTGGCCTACCTGACTTCGCCCAATGTCCTGGCAGTCTTACACGCGGCACCACGAGGAGAGCTCCTCTACTGTTTTCTGTGTGGTGCGGCATGGGGTTTCGGCGGCCTCACCTGGGGGCTGATGATCCGCTATCTAGGCTTCGGTCTGGGACTGGCTATGGGCGCTGGGCTGACCTCGGCTGCTGGCACGCTGATCCCACCCATGTTACGGGGTAGCGAAGCCATACGAGCAATGTTCACTACAGCCTCCGGGATCGTTTCCGTGATCGCTGCTCTGATTTCGCTCGCCGGGATCGTTTTCGTGGGCCTCGCCGGTATGTCTAAAGAGCAAGAACTCCCCGAGGAGGAAAAACGCAAGGTCATCGCCGAGTTCAACTTCAGAAAGGGCGTTCTGGTGGCGATCTTCTCAGGATTGATGAGTTCGGCCATGAGCTTTGGGTTGCAGGGAGGCCGGAACATCGAAGCCCTGGCTCGAACCATTGACCCTCCGACCCCCATCAATTGGGCAGGCATGCCCGTACTGGTGGTGGTTTTGCTGGGCGGGTTCCTGGTGAACGCTTCTTGGTGCCTCCTGCTAAATCTCAGAAACGGCTCAATAGCTGATTATGTGCGCCATGACGTGCCACTGCCTGCAAACTTCCTATGGGCGGCTTTGGCGGGAGCCATATGGTGTTCTCAGTTCATTTGCTTCAAAACGGGAGAACCCAAGATGGGCCCGACCTCCTACATTGGTTGGGCAGTGCTCATGGCCAGTAGCATACTGTTCAGCCAGCTCTTGGCTCTCTGGCTCGGCGAGTGGCGAGGTACGAGCAGGCGAACGATCAGCCGCTTGGTGGCTGGGCTGGCGCTATTGATCGTCTCAGCGGCTCTAGCGGGTTGGGGGCCATCGCTAGATTGAGTTGAGCCAAGTGAACCCTGGCTACTGGTAGACAAACTGCGCAAGCTGCACGGGTCT
>JAUQPO010000326.1 GCA_030550335.1 Acidobacteriota bacterium | reverse complement strand
CGCAAGCTGTGGAGCCGACTGCGGCAACTAGCGGCAGTCCGCCGCAACGCTATCTTTGCGTTGGAATCGGAGTTATTCGTCGTCCCAGGGCCACGCGTTACTCTTGCAGCCCGCGCACTGGCTCGCATGCTGCACCCTGAGCTGATATGGTGAACACGCCCCTGTACTCGGTGAAGCAGCTGTCGATGACATACAACGGACGAACGGTATTGTCACTGGATGCCTTGGAGCTCTATGCAGGAGAATTTGTGTCGATCGTGGGCCCCAACGGCGCCGGCAAATCAACGCTCCTAGGGGTTCTAGCAGGTCTCCGCGAAGGCTATCACGGCCAGTGTTTATACCGCGGGGAGGAAATCAGCAGATGGCCGCGACGTCGCTTGGCAAGGGATGTCTCTCATGTGCCACAAGGCTTGCGCGTGGACTTCCCTTTTACAGTCGAACAAGTCGTTCTGATGGGTCGCACGCCTTACTGCGACGGGATGTTCGAAGCGCCAGAGGATTGGGCCATCGCCGAAGCCGCAATGCTCCAAACCGATGTGCTCAGCATACGCAAACGCGATTTCCGATCGCTCAGCAGTGGTGAGCAACAGCGTGTGGTACTTGCTTCTGCCCTGGCGCAGAAGCCTCGTGTCCTATTGTTGGATGAGCCCACTAGCTTCCTCGACGTCAAGCATCAGGTTTCCATCCAGCGACTCTTGGCCCAGCTGGCCCATCAGGGTTTGTTGGTAGTTGTGGCTACGCACGATCTGAACCTGGCCATGGCGTACTCGGACCGCATCGTGGTGCTCTCGGAGGGACGCCTAGTGGCCACGGGTCCACCACAAGAAGCTCTCGCACCCGAGACGATCCGGCGCGTCTTTGAAGTCGATGCCGAAATCGAGCGTGCCCCTTGCGGCCGGATGTGGATCCACTATGCCCACTGAAGCTCCAGAGCGTCAGAGATTACTGCGCGTCGTCGCTTACGGTGTGGCAGCGGTAGCAGGGTGCCTGATGCTTCTGCCCCTGGTAGGTCCAACGGACCTGGACCTGGTTCGCGCATTCCAAAGGCTACAGCCGGATGCCGAAATTCTGTTCCACTTGCGGTTGCCCCGGGTGGTGCTTGGCCTAGTGGCCGGCGGGGGGCTGGCTGTCGCCGGGAGCCTCTTCCAAGCTCTCGTTCGTGACGCTCTGGCAGATCCCTACGTCCTAGGAGTCGCTGGTGGCGCAGCGGCAGGCGCGGTGATCGCGATTGCCTGTGGTTGGGCCGAACTGGCAGGCTATCCGGGCATTTCCGTGGCTGCGTTCCTGGGTGCCGGTCTGGCCTTGCTTCTGGTGCTCGGCATCGCCACGCAGGGGGATCGCATATCGTCGTTTACCTTGCTGCTGGCGGGGATCACCGTCAACAGCTTCTGCGCTGCGCTCATTCTATTTCTCCACAGCATCGCCGAAGCCAGCCGCACCTTTGCCGCCATGCGCTGGCTCATGGGCAGCCTGGAAGTGTTGGATATTCAGCGACTGTGGTGGAGCAGTAGCATCGTCCTGGCCACGGTAGGATATTTGTGGCGCCACGCACGACAATGGAATTTGCTCGCCGTGGGGTCTGAGTGGGCCGAAGCACGGGGAGTGCCGAGCCGGCGCCTGCTCATCACCGGCTTCGTAGCGGCTTCTCTCATCACCGGTCTTCTGACCTCGCTCACCGGCCCTATCGCTTTCGTCGGGCTAATGGTGCCCCACGCCCTGCGGCTGCGTCTCGGCGCGGATCACAGGGTCCTGATCCCCGCTTGCTTCTTCGCAGGGGCCGTGTTTCTTGCCGTCTCGGACACGCTGGCCCGTACCGTACTCGCCCCTGTGGAGATTCCTGTAGGCGTAGTGACCGCGATGATGGGAGCGCCCTACTTTATCTGGCTGCTACGATCCCGCAAACGGAGCCTGTGGCTGTGAGGGCCTACGGGCGATGGATCCTCGCGTTCAAACTTCGATGACCACCGGAATGATCAACGGGCGGCCAGAGGCTACGTCCTGGAGGTACTTCCGGAGAGCGCGGCGGATCTTATCCTGGATCAGCCCCACGTCCCTGCGCTCCTCGGCGGACGCGCTCTCCACAGTCTCTAATACCAACCACCGGGCACGCTCCAAAAGCTCCGCCCCGTCTTCCGCCGAGACAAATCCCCGGCTGACGATTTCCGGGAGCCCTTCCGGCCGGCCAGTAGTCCGATTCAACAGCACGATGGATACAACGAATCCTTCCTCGGAGAGGTGCTGACGGTCCTTGATCACGACATCCTCGACCACCTCGTCTAGCGTGCCCGAGTCGATACAAATCCGCCCTACCGGTACCGTGCCGGCCACTCGAGCACCTGTTTCATCGAGCTCCAGGACCTGCCCCGATTCCAGAATGAAACAGCCCTCGATGCCCACATGACGCATCGAGTCGGCGAGCGTTACATGCTTGGCCAGCTGACGGTACTCTCCATGAATGGGGACGAAGTATTTTGGTCGGACCAGGTTCAGGATAAGTTTGAGCTCACCCGCGCTAGCGTGCCCCGATACATGCACCGGCGGTTCCATCGATCCATAAAGCACTTCCGCTCCACGCCGTGCCAGGTGGTTGATCATCCGGTAGATGGCCTTTTCATTGCCGGGGATGATCCGCGCACTGAGGACAACCAGGTCCCCCGGTTCTAACGAAAGGTGCTTGTGGCTGTCAATGGCCACTCGAGCCATAGCCGACAACGCTTCGCCCTGACTGCCCGATGCGAGTACCACGACCTTGTCCCGGGGAACCAACATGATGTCTTGAGGTCGCAGCAAGATGTGGTCAGGGATATCCAGCACCCCTAGCCGGTGCGCGGTCTCCACCACTTGAACCATGCTTCGGCCGAGTAACGCGACCTTACGGCCGTGTTGCTCAGCCAGCTCAAAAACCTGTTGCAGCCGATGAATGGAAGAGCTGAAACAAGAGATGACTATCCGCCCCGGCGCGCGCCCAAACACCTCTTCGAATCGAGGACGCACCGCGCGCTCGCTTTCGGTGTATCCAGGCCGATCAACATTCGTCGAATCGGACAGCAGAAGTAACACCCCTTGCTGGCCATAATTCGCTAGGGTGTGCAGGTCGAACAGGACGTTATCAGTCGGGGTAGGGTCGACTTTGAAATCTCCGGTGTGGATGACGACCCCCAACGGCGTGCGTATAGCTAGCGCTGCCGCCTGAACCACTGAATGCGTCACATGGACGAACTCGACTTGGAAAGGTCCGACCTCGACTTTTCTGCCATACCAGACTGGGCGTAGCTGAACGCGTCCCGCCAGTCCATGTTCCTCCAGCCGGCGCTCGGCCAGCGCTAGCGTAAAGGGCGTGCCGTAGACCGGGATGTCGAGCTTAGAGAGCAGAAACGGGACGGCACCTATATGGTCTTCATGGCCGTGTGTGAGGAAGAGTGCCCGGACCTGATCCTTGTTCTCCACCAAGTATGCGAAATCCGGAACCACAATGTCGATGCCGAGCAAGTCC
Organism: Acidobacteriota bacterium; assembly: GCA_030550335.1. GTDB lineage: Bacteria > Acidobacteriota > Terriglobia > Bryobacterales > Bryobacteraceae > JAUQPO01. The sequence continues at coordinate 590 of JAUQPO010000326.1, read as the reverse complement.
TCATCCGGGAACATCATGCCGGCATCGATCACGATGATGTCATCCCCGTAGCGCAGGGCCAAGGAATTCATTCCGAATTCCCCTAGTCCACCCAGGGGGATGACTTGGAGCTTGTTTGCCATCGCTACCAGCGTAACAAATTGAAAATTCGGCCTTGGCGGCTCGGGCTTGGACCTTTGGGTGGCGGGCAGCGGTCGACGCTAAAAGCCCAATGACCGCGCTGAAAAGCGCCAGCTAAGCGGTCCAAAAAATGAAATGCTCACCCGCAACCGGTGAGCATTTCCTTATTCCCCCTAGAGATTGGGGACCAGTTTCATTGGGAGAATCAGACTCGACGGTACGCAACCGCCGAAACCCGTGTGCTTCCCACTCTAGGGCTTGTTGCCTCACAAGTCAAGGGGAAAAGACGGCAAAAGTACTACCGTCCAACCCATTCCAAAACGGGAGGTTGTCGGATTGGGGCCCCAGCCATCGCTGTGAATGCCCTCCCTTGAGGACCCCACCCAGCCTGGACCTGCCTGTCCAACCCCCTGGAGCCAAAAGAATTATCGGTCTTCCAGGTGGAGCATAATCATTGGCTCGTCACCCCC
>JAUQPO010000325.1 GCA_030550335.1 Acidobacteriota bacterium | reverse complement strand
CGGAACGGGTCTGGTAGGGGGCGCAATCGTCCGGGAACTGCTCAAGCGGGGCTATCGCGTCCGAGCGCTGGTCCGCGAGCCAGCCAGAGGGGAAGCGCTCGCTGGTTTGGGCGTGGAACTCTGTCGCGGTGACATCCTGGACCCGGACTCTGTGGAACGCGCTTGCCGGGGCTGCCAGCTTGTGTTCCACGCCGCGGCCATCTATGAGTTCTGGGTCCCTGATCCAGGGCAGCTGACGCGCACCGAAGTTCAGGGCACGCGAAATGTATTAGAGATCGCTGTGCGCCAGCGAGTGGAGCGTGTGATCTATACCAGCACTGCCGCCACCGTCGGCGAACCCAAAGGGGTGATCGGAAACGAGCAGACACTCCACCGGGGCTACTTCTTGAGCCGCTACGAAAAAGCCAAGTTCGAGGCGGAGCGCGTCGCCGACGATTACGCTCGTCGGGGACTAGACCTCGTGGTCGTCAAACCTGCCGCAGTCATTGGCCCGGGCGATCTGAAACCCACCGGCCAAACTCTTCTGGCGGTGTTGTCGGGCCGTCTGCCTGCGATCTCTACTGGCGTCTTGAGCGTCGTCTACGTTGGTGACGCCGGTCTGGGTCATGTTCTAGCAGCCGAGCGCGGCCGGCCTGGGGAAGCGTACATTCTGGCCTCGGCGATTGTTTCGACCCGAGAACTATTCGGCCTGGCCTGCGAGCTGGCAGGAGTGCGACGGCCGTGGGTGGTGCCAGCCTCAGCTGCCCTCCTCTTCGCTGCGCTCTGCGAAACCTGGGCGCGGTGGACCAACAAGCGACCCTTGCTGACACGCGAAGCTGTCCGCACTGTAGCTCATGGTCTGCGTGTCGACGGTTCGAAAGCCGCACGAGAACTAGGCTTGAGTTACACACCGGTCCGCCAGGCCCTCGAAGAAGCGATCGTTTGGTATTGGCAGCAAGGGCTGCTGGCTCGCAAGCCCGCCTGCGCCGGCTGAAGCCATCTGTATCTTAACCTGCCGGCTACATTCTGAGGTTTCGAAACCATCGCCCTGACAAACGCATCAGCCGGTCGAAAAGTGCAAGCCAAACCACCCGCAGCGCCAGCCGGAAGGGTTAAGTCTACCCGCACACTTCAAAACGTCTTCCAGTACTGCCGTAAGCTCTCCCGATCGGGAATAGGTAGCCGCTGTTCCACTGGCGGCAGGGGTGGGAACTTTGCATGGGGTTCAGTCTGATACCAGTAGGCCACCGACGAGTAGTCGTTGGCGTGGCAATTGCCGTGGCCGTGTTCGATGGTGACCTTGATCGAGCGGGTGAACATGATGGGGTCTTCGATGTGAAACCGGTACATGGTCCACTTGCCGGAGTACGGAGCAGCACTATCGTCGGTGGGGCCGGCCAGCGAGATACCGTGGTAAGGCATCGAGTTGTGGCCGTGCGGGTACCCCCAAGCGGCGCAGAAATAGTCCTCCGTACCTGTCCCTACGAGCGACGGCGTCGGTTCGCCATCAATAAAGATCATGTCATCACCCTCGCCGAACCACCCAAAGTTCGGAATGGGGTTGATGTGATCGATCGACAGAACGCAGCCCACATAGTGTCCGCGACCTTCGGCCTCCAGGATCACGTAATTGCCCCGGCCGTCCAAGTTGACGAGCTCGTTGACCTTGGCGAAATTCAACGAGCGATCCACGATCTGAACCGAGGGCGGTGTGGGGTACTGCCGACGCCACTGGGCATGAAACCGCAGGAAATCGTTCGGCAGCTGGTCATACTCCTCGTAGTCCACATAGAAATAAAGGGCCCGGACTTGCTCCTTGCCTTCGTTCTGCACGGTGATGCGCGCAGAGCGCGCAAACGGCATGGGGAACCAGCAGTTCATGGCCGCGCGGTTCTCCTGTTCAGGTCGCCCACCGGTCACCATGTTCAGGGGCAGCGACCAGAAATTCGAAACGCGGCCGTGCCCCACACCGAAGAAGTCTCCTACCGGGGTTTCCACACTTGGTTCGTCTTCGCCGTCCCAGTAAGCCCGCAATACGATCCGCCGCAAGTAAGCGGGCTCGTTGCTGGCGATCGTCATCCATATATGCCGGATGCAACCAGCGCCCCGGATGTCGGCGATGGAGACGGTCTCGCCGGGCGCCAGCTGCAGGCGATCGGCGTTGCGACCACTGCGGTCCCAACTGGATGCACGGCGCCGGCGACCCATCCGGGGGCGCATCAAATCGCCCAAACTGGTGCCCGGAAGTGACAGAGGTGGTGCCGGAGCAGCTGCAGCAGGCTGTTTGGCACCGACGCTCAGCCCGGTGAACAGACAAGCCAACGAGCGTGCCAGGAAACGACGTCGTAGGTTCGCCATAGAATGTTCTCCTTGCTGCGAGGTCGCTTGTCGCGAGTGAGTTTATCACCACGGTCCGAAGGGAGGACAAGATGGCTCGAGTGAACTTCAAGATCGGAGATGTGACGATTGAGTCCGAGTGGAACGATACGCCGACAGCCCGCAAGCTGCTGGAGGTGTTGCCGATCCGCTCTCGGGGGAGTTATTGGGGTAAGGAGTTTTACTTCGATGTGCCCGTAGCAGCGAGCCTAGAGCCGGACGCCACCGACGTCGTCGAACCAGGAACGGTCGCTTACTGGCCTCCGGGGAACTGCTTGTGCCTCTTCTGGGGGCCTACGCCAGCCAGCCAGGGCGATGAATGCCGAGCCGCAAGCCCGGTGAACATTGTCGGGCGAGTGCTCAATGTGGGCGATCTCGCGCGCATTACTGCTAGGGACGTAGTGGTCGAACTCGCTCCTCAGGACTAGCTCCGGTCAGCCCGCAGGGCCGATGGCCGTGGTAGCCTATCGAGGGATTTCGGGACTGCCTTATGCGGATTCTGATCGCAGGTGGCGGGGAGGTGGCCTCGCAATTAGCCCGGCGTCTGATCCGGGAAGGCAACGAGGTCGTCTTGGTCGAACAGGACCGGGAGCGCTGCGCCCAACTAGAAGCCACCCTGGACGTCAAGGTGATCCAGGGAAACGCAGCCAGTGTGCGCACCCTGCGGCGGGCAGGCCTGCACGAAGCCGACATGCTGATTGCCGTCACCAATGTGGATGAGATCAACCTGCTGGCTTGCATGATTGCCCGGGCGGAAGCCAATGTGCCAGTCAAGGTGGCAAGGGTGCGGACGCACGAGGTGGATTATTGGCGACAACTCGCGACGAAGCTGGACCTGCAGATCGACCTGATCATTCACCCCGAATCGGAAGTCCTAGCACGCATCTTGCCCGTGTTGTCCATTCCTGGGGTATCCGAGATCATCGACTTCGCCGGGGGACGAATCAAGTTATTCGGCATGTTGGTGGAACCGGGACACTGGTTTGCGGGCAAGAGCCTAGCGGAACTAGCCCGAGCCGGCGCTCCCTCCCACAGCCTGGTAGCCCTGATCTTCCGCGGGCCCGAAGTCATCATCCCCCGGGGTGAAGAACGGATACTACCCGGTGATCACGTTTACATCGTCACCCGGCAGCAGGACCTGGATGAGGTGTTCGCCTTTATTGGGATCAAAAGACTGGAGCGCCTCGAGCGGGTATTCATCCTGGGCGGTAAACAGCTGGGTATCCGGGTAGCTCAAGAGCTGGAGAGCTTGGGTGTCCAAGTCAAGCTGTTTGAGACGGATTTGGAACGGTGCCAGAGGATTTCAGAGTTGGTAGAGCGGGCGCTGGTCATTCATGCCGATGGGACCGACGCTACAGTCCTAGCCGAAGAGAACATTCGGGGAGTGAGTGCCTATCTGGCACTGACGGATGACGACGAGAAGAACCTCATTGCTGCCCTGTTGGCTCGCCGCTTAGGAGCCCAAAAAGTCGTCGCGCTGATCAACCGCTTGAATTACTTACCTATGGCGCTGCGGCTGGGGATCAATACGTCCGTGAGCCCACGACTGGCCACCGTGGACAGGATCTTACGCTTCGTGCGAAAAGGGCAGGTTGTCTCCGTAACGACTTTCCGGGAAGAAGAAGCCGAAGCCATTGAACTGGTGGCTTCCCCCGAGTCACGTTACGTGGGCAAGCGTTTGATGGACTTGAAATTTCCACCGGGTTGCCTGGTTGGTGCCATCGCCCGACCCAGCGGAGAAGTGATCATCCCGCGCG
>JAUQPO010000324.1 GCA_030550335.1 Acidobacteriota bacterium | reverse complement strand
CCAGCGAACTGCCCGCGTGAGCCTTCTGAGCGTTTCCCTAGTCAGCCTGGCGCAAGCCCAGCACCCTGCTATCCAGCTTTATGACCACGAATTCAATCTCATCAACCCTCTTACGGGGCAGAATGCCGATAAGCCATTCAGCGTCAAGAATACCTGCGGTACCTGCCACGAGTACGACACCATCACAAAGGGCTTTCATTTCCAGGCCGGCTGGAACAAGGTCTCCGATGACTTTGGCAAGAAGCGCGGGCGGCCGTGGGAATTATCCGACGGTTTCCTGGGTGGGTGGTACCCTTACGCCTTCCGACAACTTGCCAAGAAACGCAACCGTAGCCCAGATGAAATCGACCTGACGGTTTATGAATTCGTGGGCTTCTCCCGTTCGGGGCCGGATGAACCTCCCTGTGGCGCTTGCCACCCAGGTGGAGGGGGCCTGGAGTACGATCGTGACGGCCAGCGCTACGACGAACGCCTAAGGGCTAACCCATCCTTGCGGGAGACTCTGGACGGGGATTACTACCGCAGCCATTGGGATCGGAGCGGTGTCGTGGAAGCGGACTGCTTGTTGTGCCACTTGCCTGGGTACGATTTCGAAGAGCGGATCCGACAGCTAGAACAGGGCAATTATCAATGGGCGGTGGTGGCGGCGTCGCGACTGGCTATAGTCGAGGGTGCGGTAAAGGACGGACAGGTGCCAAAGGTCACGTACAACACGCGGTATTTCAACGCTGACGGCTCAGTCACGCTTCCGATCCGCTGGCCACCACCTTCGGAGAACTGCTTGTATTGTCATGGGCGTTCGGATGTAAAGAAACGCGGGTTTTCCTGGGGTGACATTCGGAATCCTGACATTCATGGCCAACAGGGCTTGGCTTGTGCTGCGTGTCACCCGTCCGGCTTGGATCACCAGTTCGCGCGGGGTAAACAGAACGTTGCCCGGGTGGCTCCGGAGACGTTAGGTACCATGCGGGACTGCGTGAACTGCCATACCACAGGTTACTTTGGTGCGACGATTCCTCGGCACCGTACGGTCCGCCCATTTCACTTGCGGCGGATCTCGTGCGAGGCATGCCACATCCCAGCACTCCAGCGGGTTGCGGCCTTGGGCGTGGAGACGTCGACGGGACAGCTCGAGTTCGTCCCGAACCCGCTGGGGGCCAAAGAGTTCGGTGCTGTCGCGACGTGGCGCCCGGTCTACGAACGCAAGGACGAACAGCGCATTTATCCCTTTAACTCTGTGCTCGTGGCTTGGTGGGGCAACTTGGACCGCGACGGCATCCTGTACCCGCTGTTCCTGCGTGAGCACGAAGCGGCCTGGAAGCTTTACGGGAACCGAGTCAAGGATGACAATGGGGACGGGAAGCCCGAGGTTAACAGCGAGCAGGAGATCATTGCGGGCCTGAGAGCGTTTGCCCAAGTGTTGGCTGGTAACCAGCGGTTCCAGCAAGTCCACCCAGTCTTCGTCCGCGGCGATAAGGCCTGGCACTTGGATGACGAAGGGCGCCTGGCGACCCTAGACTACGATCTAACGGGCTTGACGCGAGTCGACTTTCGGATCACACACAATGTGGCTCCCAGTCACTTCTCCCTAGGTGCGTCGGGGTGCCTGGACTGCCATAAAAGCGATGCTGACTTCTTTATGGGGCGACGCTTCGTCGACCTAGCTGGGTTGGATGGCAAGCCGGTAACAGTGCCCAAGGGTTTTGCCCTCGGCTGCAAGCCATTGGCGTTTTATTTCAACGCCATTCACCAGCAAATCCTCAGTCCCGTGGTGAGCTGGATCATCATCGTGGTCGTGTTCTTCATCGTGCTTCACTATCACCGCTTCGGTCCCAAGCGGGTGCCGTTTCGTCCCGACAGTGGCGAGATCTTGCGGTTCACGGCCCTAGAGCGGATGGTGCACCTGTTTCGCCTCATCGCGTTCGTGGTCCTGGCGGTGACTGGCCTGATCATGGCGTTCAACCACGTGGCCTGGCAGGAGCTGTTTTTCGATAGCCCCAAGAAGATGAGCGACACGCATATCGTTTTCGGCATCGTCTTCATCGTCACCACTATCTATGGCGGCCTGCTATGGTTTGAGGACGCCATGTTCGAGTCCCACGACAAGGCTTGGGTGAGGATCCTCGGTGGTTACTTCGGGCATCACGGGCCGGTTCCGGCCGGCCGGTTCAATGCTGGTCAAAAGATGTTTTACTGGTACACGCTCATCTTCGGGTTGGTCATGGGGATCACCGGTATCTTTCTCATGTTTAAGGCCAGCTTGCCTTTGAGCCTGGTTTGTGTCGTGGGTACGATCCACAACCTCGTTGGGTTCTTGATGATCGCTGGCGTGCTGGCGCATGCTTATCTAGGAACCATCGCCAACCCAGGGACTTGGCGGGTGCTCGTGGATGGGTACGTGACGCGTGAGTGGGCTCAGCATCATCACCCGCTTTGGTATCAGGAGATCCTCCGTCGCGAGCAAGCCCAGCGAGAGGCGGCGTCGAAGGTGGAGCCCACCGCGCCTGACGCCGGGCAAGTCAGTTGAAATCCGGCGCTGGTCTACATTCTCAGTGCAACGGAGTGATTGAGCGCCCACGTAGGATTAGCATTCCTTCCTGCTTTGCACATCGCCGTTGGGAGGTTACGGCGGGGGCGGTATAACTAATAGGCATGAGTGGGAGTTTGTCGCCAGTGCGTGGCTTGGTCATCTCCGTCGGTGGAACCCCGGAACCGATCCGACGCATTCTTTCCGAGCTCCGGCCAACGGAGGTTCTGTTCGTAGTGTCTGAGCAATCGCGTGCTCAGGTCGACTCACAGGTCTTGGCCCAGCTGGATTTCACACCGCAGCGCCGATACGTGACCGTTTCAGAACCGGAAAATGTCACGGAGTGCTACCGCCAGATCCGCGGTGGAATCCGCCAGTGGTTGGCAGAAACACGTCTCCGGCCCGAGGAGGTCGTGGTGGATATTACTGGCGGAACCAAACCGATGAGTGCAGCGCTGGCGCTGGCGGCGGTGGAGCAGTTCCATCACTTCACGTACGTCGGGGGCGAAAAGCGCGACAAAGACGGACTGGGGGTGGTGGTGAGCGGGACTGAACGAATCGTACCCACCACCAATCCCTGGGATGAATTGGCGGTGCGTGAGCTGGAACTGGCGCGGTACTTTTACGAGCGCTACGAGGTGGGCGTTGCAGCCGAGATCCTCCGTCGGGCCGCCATTAAGGCGCAGCGGCGCAAGGAGTCGTTGGAGGTGCTGGCGGACGTATGCGAGCTGTTCCGGCGCGTGGACGAGTTCCAGTTCAGCAATCTTTACCGCGACTTCAAGCGTCGGGAGAGAGCGTTGGGTGTATTATTCGGGGACGAGTTGCGGCCGACTTTCGAGCAGCTCCAACAGTTGGCAGAGCACTGGAGACAACTGGAGGACGAGAAGCGCGCCATCGATTTGGGAGGAGTGCCAGGCCTCGTGGCCCAGCGCACGTTTCTGGAATTGATTGCGAACGCGGAACGCCGGGCAGCCCAGGGGCGGTTCGATGACGGTGCTGCGCGGCTGTACCGGGCAGTGGAGCTGGCGGCACAGAATGCATTGGCCGAAGCCTTCAATGCGCGCCTGGGACGCTTGAAACTCGAGCAGATCCCTGAAGACCAGCGCGAGGAATTTGCCCGACAGTTTGCCAATTGCAAAGACGACCAGGGCAACTACTTGCTCGGGGTGAGGAACGCCTTTCACGCTCTCCAGTTCAGCCCGCGACCAGAGCACCGGGCGTTGGCTGCCCAGTATGAGCGGCTCCACCCTGTATTGCAGAGGCGGAATCAGTCCATCCTCGCTCACGGCTTGACGCCTGTAACGGATGCCGGATTCCAGGAGTTTTACACAGCGGTGACGGAGCTATTCCGAATCGACCCTCAAGCGATCCCCCGTTGGCCCGACCGTTTGTTGGTGTTCGATTGACCCCCGCCAAGCTACGCCTGCGGGGCGGGCCTCTGCGATAGCCGGTTGGCGCTCCCACAGAGTCTCTCGCAGGGCCTGCACTAGGTACGGCTGTCAGGCTTCGACCCGCTCCGCTCGTCAGTCCGGCGCGCCCTTGCCTGGCGACAACCTGGCGCGCTGAAAAAAAACAACTCTGCCGCTGGCCGC
>JAUQPO010000323.1 GCA_030550335.1 Acidobacteriota bacterium | reverse complement strand
CGGTCTCCGGTTGCGGTCCGCGGATGATCCCGCGATTGATCGTCTCCGAGGCAGTCAGCGTCAACTCCCGCTGGAACCCGCTGTCGAAAGTGAGCTGAACCTGACCAAGCCACTGAGGCTCGGACCAACGCAATTCGATCCACACACCACCCGGCTCAAGGCGAGCGGCCCATTGGTGAATCTCTTTACCTCCGGACTTTAAAGGAATGTCCCGCGTGTATCCGTCGATTACCCTGCTTGCCGGAGCCGCAGGATGCTCGGCGGAAGCGCGCACCATGGCTTTCCGCGCCAGGTCATTGGGATCACGGTTGACGCGACCCCGGATGGTTTGGTCATCGCGTAACAACCGCTGCTGAAGCTCTTCCAAGAGCCGCTTGTCCTGGTAGATTTGTCTCGGCAATATGCCTTTTTCGACGCACATAGCCGCCGCAGTGCCGACAGCCTGACCGACGACGGCACAAGTGCCCATTACACGCGTCGAGGTGAAAGCCACGTGGGAACAACTGATGTTCCGGCCAGCCATCATCAAATTCGGAACGTTGCGACTGTACAGCGCGCGCAGCGGGATGTTGTACACCTCTTCCGGGCGGACCGAACGGTTCGGAGGCAATTCAGGCTCGTCAAAGCCCGCGGGCGGGTGGTCGTCCATCGGCCAGCCACCAATGGCTACGGCGTCCTCGACGTCACCTCGGAGGATGTCGTGCTGGGTCAAGACGTAATCCCCCAGCAGTCGCCGGCTTTCTCGCTTGCCGGGGATGAACCCAATCCAGTCCATAGCCCAAGTGACACTGGATGGATGATCGCCACTGTTCTTGATGTAGTCCCACACGCCGAGCACAATCGAGAGAAGCTCAAAGCGAATCCGCTGATGATCGTGAATGGTGTCCCGCTGGCCTCCCCAAGCGATCCACCAGTACCCATACTCCCAGGATGTGACCGGGCGCAACCGCAAGTGTTCCCGAGTCACTTTGCGCGCCCACGCGGGGGGTCGGAATGGCATGGGGCGTCCGTAATCGCGCGCGGTGAACAAAATGCTGCTGCTCAGTGTTTGCTCATCGGCATGCTCCGGAGCCAGCGATTCACCGTATTCACTGCGGGCTTCGCGCCCGATGCGGAAGTCCGCGCCGGCTTCGAGACCCAACCGGCTGTCCCCTGTGCAATCGCAGAAGATACTCGCCCGGATGCGATACACGTGTTCGCTCACGTCACAGCGAGCTAATGCGCGTCGGATCCGTTCGCCTTCCTTTTCGACAGCGTAGAGGGTTGTATCGAGCAACAGGCGGATATTGGGCTCGCTAATGACCTTGTCGTAAAGGAGCAAGTCCCACATTTCGAAACTGCGCTGGGGATTGCGAACCGCATCTTCTAATCGCAGTTCCTCGATAATCCCACCCTCCCGCCAACCAGGCCTGGCCTTGTGACACGACGCGCCAACGACGTGCATTTTCACCTCGCTCGATGAATTGCCTCCGAGCCGCGACCGGTCGTGCACGAGAACCACCCTAGCTCCGTGACGAGCTGCTGCAAGCGCTGCGCAGACACCTGCCAACCCACCACCAGCTACGAGCACGTCCGTATCCAAGTCCACGACCCGCATGTTCGGTTCCCGCACACTTAGCCCCTGCCGTGTCGTCACAGGACTCAAGCGGTCGAGTTCCTTCCGAATCTCCTCAAGGCTAGCGGGCTGGCGCTCCGCTGGTGGCAACCGGTCCGCAAGGACCACGAGCGTATAGGCGCCTGCGATGCCCGTTCGCAAAAACCTTCTCCGATCCATAGCCGAGCAGGTGAACGAATCAGCGGCATTTTACCGTGAGCAGCAAGCTATGGGCCAGCCCCTTGCTAGCTACCGACCGGACACCGCTACCCCATCTACGGACGAGTTTGCGTGTTAGGATGACGCAAGCGGAGAGCCGATCCTTCACCACTAGCCTTGCAGGAGAGGGTAAACATGCTGGGCAGTCGCCTTGGCCGGGATAACGGGCGGCGGTCTTTTGTACGGAAGGGTTGCTGGATCGGCATACTCGCTGCGGCTTTCTCAGGGCTGGCTTGGACGGTGGCCAGACGCCCGTCCCCCACCCACCCGAACATTCTCATCATCCTGGCGGATGACCAGGGTTGGGGTGATCTCAGCATACACGGCAACACCAACCTCTCCACACCGAACATCGATTCGCTCGCACGGGACGGAGCGCTCTTCGAGTACTTCTTCGTTTCTCCAGTGTGCTCGCCGACCCGCGCCGAGTTTCTCACCGGGCGCTACCACTGGCGAGGCGGCGTCTTCAGTACCAGCACAGGAGGTGAGCGCCTCGATCTGGACGAAACCACCATCGCGGAGGTTTTCAAGCGCGCAGGGTACGCTACGGCGATCTTTGGCAAGTGGCACAACGGTTCACAGCATCCATACCACCCCAACGCTCGGGGATTCGATGAATTCTACGGGTTCACTTCCGGCCACTGGGCAAGCTATTTCGATCCGCCCCTCGAGCATAACGGGCGTTGGGTCAGAGGCCGGGGATACATCACCGACGACCTGACAGACCGTGCCATCCGGTTCATCGAGCAACACCGCGACCGGCCTTTCTTCTGCTACGTGGCTTACAATACGCCCCACGCACCGATGCAGGTGCCAGATCGTTTCTGGCAGAAGCTCGCTCAGCGCGAAATCCGGTTGCGCGGACGGGAGGGTGAACGCGAAGACATCCAGTTCACACGTGCAGCGCTCGCTATGGTCGAAAACATCGACTGGAACGTCGGCCGGCTTCTACGGAAGCTCGATCAGCTGGGTCTGAGACAGCGGACCATTGTTTTTTACTTCAGCGACAACGGGCCGAATAGCTGGCGCTGGAACGGCGACATGAAAGGTCGCAAAGGCTCTGTGGATGAAGGTGGGGTCCGTGTGCCGGCTCTGATCCGTTGGCCTGGGCGGATCCCAGCGGGGTTGCGTGTTTCGCAAATTGCTGCAGCCATCGATTTGCTACCCACGTTCGCGGAGCTGGCCGGCATCAGAACGGAGGTTTCGAAGCCTCTGGACGGTATCAGCCTCGCTCCCCTGCTACTGGGCCAGCACACAGACTGGCCGGACCGTATGATTTTTCAATACTGGAACGGCCGGGCGAGCTTGCGGACTCAACGGTTCCGGATGGACCCGCAGGGCCAGCTGTTCGACATGCTGGCCGACCCGGGCCAGCGCTTCGATGTCTCGGCCAAATACCCTGAGCTGGCGGCCAAGCTGCGGCAAGAGCTGAAACGGTTCAAGGCCGAAGCCGAGCGGGAGTTGGCACCGGCTAAAGACCGGCCTTTTACCGTGGGCTACGCCCCGGTGACGTGGCTACCGGCTCGTGACGGCATCCCTCATGGCGGCGTCCAGCGGAGCGCCAAAGCGCCCAATTGCTCGTACTTCACTCACTGGACCAGCTTACAGGACGCCATCACCTGGGACATCGAAGTAGGCCAGGCAGGGCTGTACGAAGTGGTCCTGTACTACACCTGCCCCGCTCCGGACGTCGGCTCGCTCATCGAAGTCAGTTTCGATAATGAGAGCGTGCGAGGCAGAGTGAGCCTGGCCCACGATCCACCCCTCTACGGGATGGAACACGACCGCGTGCCACGAGAAACCGAGTCTTACATGAAGGACTTCCGGCCGCTCTCGCTCGGCCACATTCGCCTGCGCCACGGTCGCGGAACGCTCACCGTCCGAGCGTTGGAAATCCCCGGCAAACAGGTAATGGACCTGCGCGCGATCGAGTTGCGCCAACTGCCGTCGCGAGCTGGGCTACCCGTGCTCGTCCCAGTCAGTCGCCCACCGGCTTAAGCATGTGCTTCCGCGTTGACGCGGTCCACCAGGCACTTGATGTAGGCGATCGCGTGTGCCCAAGCGGTGCGCGGACCTCCCACCATCTGAGGGACGTGATCCGCGATGATCACTCCGTCGAAGTCTACCTCGCGGATCGCCTTCATGACCAGATACATGTCCTTGTACCCTGCGTCCACGAAGGTCTCCACGAAATGAGGAAGTGGGGAGGACACGTTCCGAAAATGGATTTTGAAGAGCTTGCCCTGACGGCCGAAGTAGCGTATAGCCTCTTCCGGGCTGCACCCCATCGCCTGGCCACCCTCCAACCAGCACCCTACGC
>JAUQPO010000026.1 GCA_030550335.1 Acidobacteriota bacterium | reverse complement strand
ACCAGGCCCACTCGATCCTTGGGGCCAATCGACCAGTTGACCTGACGGAACAGAATTCGGCCGCCGTAGCCTTTGGCAATGTTCTCCAGCTGGATCATGGTCTGCGAGCAGGCATGGGCGGAACCAGAGAGCCTGGGACACCGCGACGGTAGTCTGGTTACAGCGGGCCGCAGAAGACGTTTAAAGCTTTGGCGATGTAGCTTTTCAGCTCCGAGCGTTTCACCACGGCGTCCAAAAAACCGTGCTGCAGAAGGAACTCGCTCCGTTGGAAGCCCTCGGGCAGTTTCTGCCGGATGGTCTGTTCGATCACTCGAGGTCCGGCAAAGCCGATGAGCGCTCCCGGCTCAGCGATGTTCAAATCGCCAAGCATAGCGAAGCTTGCGGTCACGCCGCCCGTGGTGGGGTCGGTGAGGACGCTGATATAAGGGACGGCAGCCTCATCGAGGCGCATCAAGGCGGCTGAGATCTTCGCCATCTGCATTAAACTCACGGCGCCTTCTTGCATTCTCGCACCGCCCGAAGCCGAGACGATGATCAGCGGGATTCGTTGCGCCAGAGAACGCTCGATGGCCCGGGTGATTTTCTCCCCGACTACGCAACCCATGCTGCCACCGATGAAGTTCAGCTCCAGCACGCAGAGGTTTACCACGCGCCCATGCAGCTTCCCCGTGACGGAGATCACGGCATCCAGCATCTTGGTCTTTTCCTGCATGGTCGCCAGGCGCTGTTTATAAGGCCTGGCATCCGTGAACTCCAACGGGTCCAGCGAGCGCATCCAGCGGTCGTGTTCTTCCCATTCGCCGTCGAGTAGGAGCTTGACCCGCGTCAGGGCGTCGATTTTGAAGTGATAGCCACACTTGGGGCAGACGTGAAGGTTTTCCTGGAGAGTTTTGCGCCACAGGATCTGCGAACAGCCCGGGCACTTTTCCCAAAGCCCCTCAGTGCGGACGGTGCGTTCACCTGGTGGCGGCGGTGCTGTAGGTTTCTTGCGGCTGAACCACGCCATTGAAACCGACGAAGAGCTTCCTCGCACTACGTTAACGCGGGTACGGGTGCCCATGCAAGGTCGTGACTGCCCGGTAGATCTGCTCGGCCAAGATGACCCGCGCGAGTTCGTGAGGCAGTGTGAGAGGAGTCAGGGAGAGTTGGAGATCGGCTTCCATCACCCATTGCGGCGGCAAGCCTTCGGCGCCTCCGATCAAAAAGACGAGGTCTTTAGCCATCCGGTTGGCCTCTTCGAACAGCTGGAGGAAGCCGGCGGTGTCGCGGAGCTGTCCTTGAGGGGACAAGGCGACTTTGATGGCCCGTTTGTGGCGTTCCCAAGGCGGGTGGCGCAAGTCTTCCCATTCCAAGATGTAGCAAGGCACGAAGCGCCGGCTCCGCCGGACGTACTCTTCGGCGAGAGCATTCGCATGAGGGTCGCGCGGCCGCCCGATGTAGTACAGGAAAACACGCACGATGCCTTCCTGAACAGTGTGCCGCATGTGAGGACTGGAGGCAGGAGCCTGGGCAGCGCGCATGCTCGGCCCTGCGGGCAGCTCTTGCGCTCCTACGCTGGTTCCAGTGCCTGGTCCGGCAGGGCCACCAGCTCGAGTAGTCCCGCCGCTCGCAGTTTTTCTGCAGCCTGATGGATGACATGGAACGGGATTCCGGCTCGCCCGGCGATGTCCAGTAGGCGATGCTCCCCGTCGGACAGGTTCAGGACCCAAAGCAGAGCCAGGTTTTCTTCGTCGATCCTGGGCCCTCCGGTGGAACGGTACAGGCCGCGTTTGCCCAACTGTGGCTCGCCGTACGGCTGTGTGTTCCTGTATGCGGCATTGTGCTCGAGTACGTGGACCAGATCGAGGCAGAACTGCAGTGCGTCAGCCAACTGTTCAGCATGGATGAACTGCAAATTGTCGGCTGAAGTATGGTATTCGGGGAATTCGCCGTGCACGGAACGCATGAGGCACCCGACCGGCAAGTTGAAACCCGGCGAACAGTATTGCCTCTCGTCGTATCCGTATGGTGTGAATTCGCGAACGCGATGTGCCAGGCCTCTGTGAGTCATCAAGTGCGTGGCTGCTCGGTCGATTTCAGCATTGCCTCGCCGGCTGCGCTTATAAGTGAGAGGTGCGCTGTCCCCCAAGCAGGTGAGTACGAGCCCGTGGCGGATGAATCTGACGTGGTCCCGATTCAAGCTGAGCCAAGCGATGGACCCAATAGTGCCGGGGAGGAATAGAAAACGGTACGAGTAGTAACGGGCTGGCCGGCGTCCCAACTGCTGGGCGAGGAAAGTGGCCACAGCGATCCCGGAGAGATTATCGTTGGCCAGCGAGGGATGACAAACGTGGCAAGAAAAGAGCACCTCGCTGGCGCTGGCGCCTGGCAGGAAACACTCCCCGTACGTCAACGACCCGTTTTCGAGAGACGTATCGACCACAACCTCGTACTCATCCTCGGCCAGCTGTTCGAGGAGGCGGTGGGGTAGGCAGAATCCCCAGTCAGGTCGGTAGTAGGTGGTGCGATAAGGAATCCAGTCGGGATGCTCCGGGATCGAGTGGAGATGGGGACGCAACTCTTCAAGTTTCAGGCGCCCGCGAAAAGGAACACTGTAATTGACCACGTGGAGATTGTGGTCCTTGAAGTCAACTACGATACGTCCTCGGCTATCCCGGATGAACGCTGAACGAATGTTCCATTCCTTGGGAACTTCCCAATCGAAGACCCGAGTTCCAGTGGGGACCTCGTGGATTTTCAGAGGGATGTACTTAGCAATGTGGCGGAGCGTTTGGCGGACCCCTTCGCCGGTGATGCTGCGGCAGATAGGGTAGAGCTGCTCAGTCAGCGCATAGAGCTCGCTAGCGAACTGTTGGGTTGCGGCACTCATGGTTCGGCTTGGGCCATGTACTCCCGTAGTGACGGCCAACGACGGTCCTTGTCGGAGATAACTGTTACCGGCTCGGGCCAAGGGATTCTCAAATCTGGGTCGTCCCAGCGGATGCCGCGAGCGTGGTCGGGTCGGTAGAACTCTGAAATGAAGTACAGGATCACCGTTTCGTCGGTGAGCGTTTGAAAGCCGTGCCCGAACCCCTTAGGGATGTAAAGCATCCGATATTCGTCAGCCCTGAGGACGGTCCAAAATGCCTGTCCACAGGTTGCGGAGTCGCGGCGCAAATCCACGGCCACATCGAAGATGGCTCCGCGCAGGCAGCAGATGATCTTGGCCTCCTCGTAGGGAGCCAGCTGGAAATGGATGCCACGAACCGTTCCCCGGCGATGGTTGTAAGACAAGCTGACCTGAGGATAGCGGGCGACCAGTCCGTGGTGACTGAACTCCTGCTCGCAAAAAAGCCGCGCGAAGAAGCCACGTTCGTCGATCGCCGGTTCGGCTTGGATCAGATACACACCGGGCAACCCAGTGGTGGAGAATCGCATGGCTGTTAGGATAATTTGTGCAATGGCCGGAGGTGGATCTCTGTGACCTCTGCCGTTCGAGGCAACTTCAAGACCTGCAGGACGATCGCCGCGATGTCTTCTGGTTGGATCAATTTCTCTGGCTCCCAAGGACGGCCCTCGAGGCGGAAGATCTCCTGCTGCATTGGGGTGGCCGTACGTCCAGGGAAGACGCTCAGTACCCGAACTCCACTGGGGTTGAGCTCCTCGCGTAGGGCGTCCGCCATAGCTCGCAAGGCCGCTTTGGTAGCTGCGTATTGGACGATGCCTGCTTGGGGGCGCAGGGCGGCGCTCGAATTTAGGAAGACCAGCTGGCCGTTTGATCGTCTCAGCAGAGGCAATAGAGCGCGGGTTAGCTGGAACGGTGCCATGACGTTGACTCGCCACAAGTAGTCGAACGCACTTGGCAGACTCTCTTCGGCAGGAGCACGTCGGATAACGCCCGCAGCGTGCACGAGGATGTCCAGCCGAGGGAGTGTTCGGGCTAAGTTTAAGGCGACTTGCTCGACAGCTACTACATCTGCCAAGTCCACCGTATGTGATGCCACCGTCGATCCCTGTCCCCGGGCCTGCTGGAGCAAGCCGTGTGGGATCTTACGAGACAGGGTGTGCACCTGGGCGCCGTCACGGATGAGGGCTGTCGCTATGGCGAGCCCGATGCCGCTACTGGCCCCGGTCACCAAAGCCACTTGCCCTTCCAAGGGCCGTAGTGAAGCCGATTGGGAAACCACGTCCACTTCCACTGGCACGGAATCACCCTTTCGGTGAGCTACTCACGACTGCGAAGCGCAAGTCACTGTTCACCACCCCTGCTTCCATTAACGACCGAACATGGCCGAGACGCTTGAAGCGGGGGCCTTCGAGGTCGTCCGCCCTCAAGCCGTAACGTTTAAATGCCTGGTAAAGCTGCTCTATTCCTTTGCGTGCGTTCCACTGAGGCCGAAACGCCGGCAGGAATTGACGGATCTTGCTGAAATCGACGCGGTAACTCCTTCGGTCTGGCCCGCCGCCTGGAGCATATTCGATGCGGCAGCCGGGAACGATTTCTGCAACCAGCTCTGCTAGCTCGCGCACTTGATAGTTCTCTTCGTCCAGACCGACGTTGAAGGCTTCGCCATGGATTCGATCGCGGGGCGCCTCCAGTGCTGCCAGGAAAGCGCGGCTGATGTCCTCGACGTGAACTACGGGCCGCCAGGGCGTGCCATCGCTCAGGATCAGAATCCGTTTGTGAACGAACGCGTGAGCGACAAAGTCGTTGAGCACCAGATCCAAGCGCAGCGCTGGCGAGAAACCGTAGGCGGTCGCATTGCGCAGGTGAACGGGCGAGAATCGGTCGTCTGCCAGTTGTTGCAACCCCTTCTCGAGGTCGCGCTTGCATTCACCGTAGGCCGTGACGGGTTGAAGCTCGGCAGCCTCGGTGACGCAGCGCTGTCCCGCTGCTCCGTAGATGCTGCAAGAAGAGGAATTGAGAAAGCGTCGGATGCCGGCCTTTTTGGCGAGCTCGGCCAAACGCAGGGACGCTTCATAGTTGATTTGAACGGTGAGCTCGCGGTTCAGGTTGCCCAGGGGGTCGTTGCAAAGCGCTGCAAGATGGATCACCGCATCGAACCCTTTTAAATCGTCCAAGGTCACGTCCCGGAGATCTTTGCGGATCGTGGGGATTCGATCAACAGGTGGGGGACCAAAGATACACTCAGCGAACAATCCGCTGTCCAAACCTACGACTTCGTGGCCGTGTGCCTGTAGGAGGGGTGTGAGCACGCGGCCGATGTAGCCCTCGTGGCCGGTCACTAGCACTTTCATTACCTTCGTCTCCCGATTGTGGATTCAGGCTCTGAGGGTGGCTGGTATGGTGCACCCGCAAGATCGCGGTGGGACTGACGAGCGACTCCCCACCCTGCGCGTCCCGTAGTGTGCGGGTAGTGGCCAGTCATGATTGGGAGCCCAGCGAGCGCGCTCACCTTGTGCCTCCTTGCGGCCTGCGAGCTGAGCCTGACTGGCGAGCTCGCTCGGCTCCGCTCGGCTGCAAGACCAATAACGCGTCTTCCCATCCAGGTGGGACTCCAAAAAAGGCGACTTCGCGATTCGAAAACGATCCTGCGGGTAGGCTCAACCCGTTCCTAGGATCCACCCAACGGGCTCCAATGGAAGCGCTGTTCAATTGGCTTAAATCTAGCGTTACGGCCCCCGGCTGTGGCAGGTACACCATCGCCCAAGTCCCGTCGCGGCTTCTGGAAGCTACGGCCGGAACCAGCCCGGGGACATAGGCGGCGACCAAGAGCTCGGCGTGTGGCTCAAGGTTAGGCCAATCCAAGCGCGCCAACACCGCTCGCGTCAGCCCTGTTTGTTCGGCTCCGGGGTCGTCCAAAGCCGCCTGCCACCCAGGCGCTCGGCGCCAGAGCAGGTCGTGGCCGTAAGTAAAGAACCCCCCGCTCAGCAGTGTCAACCATGCTTGTTGGCGCACCATCCAGGCGGAGACAGGACTGGACACCTTGTCACTGTCGTGAACGGATCGTTCGTACGCTCCCTCCATCACGATGACTGGCTTGTTCGGCGTAGCCGCGTAGGCCTCGCGTGTCAAGGGCACAATCGCATCCACGTGGACACCGGTCTGGATCGTCCAGGCCGCCAGAACATCTTCCTTCGGTCCCCAAGGATTCCAACGTGGGTCCACGGTTGTTCCACCGTATCGGGGCCAGTCTTGGCTCGGATGAAAGATGACGGGTTGGGTAGCTCCTCCGTCGCGCAGTCCGGCATAAATCTCTCTGTAGACAGACGCCTTGCCGCAGAGCAGAGCATCGCCGCCGAGCACCCAAACGATGTTGGGCCGGTCTGCGAAGCGTCGTCCGAAATACCGCCCGAACTGCCGCGCGTTGTTCTCGTTGACGATTTGCGTTCCAGGCCCCCCTTGGCACGTATTGGGGGAGACGTAATCGTGCCCAGAAATCAATACCCAGGCAATCACCATTCCCAACCTGTTGGCCACTTCGAGAATCGGCTCCACAGCGTCCCAATACCGATCGTTGGGTCGTGCGGCGTCGGCTTGAATTAACGGGAATTGGCCGGAACGGTTCGGTTGACCGCTGGGGTAGGGCGCTGGTGGGGAACCTTCATCCCAGCCTGGCCAGATAGCCATCACCTGGATCGCGTTGTGACCCTTGGCACGGCGATTTCTGAGGATTTGAATCGCCTCAGCAGCGGTGAAACCCGAAAACAGTGGCCACTGGGTATCACCGGTCCAAAGGAAGGGCCGCCCGTGTTGATCCACAAAGTGACGGCGATTTGAGGACAACTGCAGGGGGCCTACCTGACATTCGTCAATAGGAACCACACGAATTCGGGCAGGCTCTGACAACGTTGTGAGCCCCTGTCGATCGAGCGCGCGAGCTTGAATCACATATTCGCCTGGGTTGGGCGGCCTCCAATCGGCAGCGTATGGCTCTCGAGTCAATGGGCTGGCAGGGAAGCCGTCGGCTAGGAACTCGACCGACTCGATCAACCCATCGGGATCCTTGGCCTGGGCTTTCAGAGGAACTGGCTCGCTGTGGCAGTAAAGCTCTCCGTCAATAGGCGAGGTCAAGAAGATCGTTGGGGGATCGATGGCTGTTGGGCTAGAGCGCAGGACGATTTGGTATTCGACGTCCGGGCTTAGCCCGGCCGAGGCTTTTTCAACTCGCAACTGGACCCAGCTTCCCCTGGTGAGTGCAAGTTCTAGGGGTACCGAAACGTCTTGGGGACCCGCGGGGGAGAGCGTGAGACTGTGAAGGGCAAAAGTACTAGTACCGGTCGCTCGGCGGGCTTCCACGACAGCTTGGAGCTTCGCAGTTGCCCAGTTGCTGGTCTTGTAACGTATTGAGATCTTTAGGCTTACTATGCTGCTACATGATGTGACCCACCGCACGACTAGCCCCGACGAATCGCCCACTCGGAGAGCGGCCCGGTCGATCCAGCTTTGGTCGTCCACTGCTGCCCACCGGTTCCTGGAGGCGTCGTAGCGCAGGGGGCGGTGGGACGGGTCCAGGTAATACCAACCATGGGCTCCTTGCTGTGGAGCCCACTGGTCCGGGAGAGTATAAGTGCCAGGCTCCAAGCAGGGGTCCGCATCCCCGACCGTGGCCGTCTGTGCAACCGCAATCTGCCTGCGCCGCCGGTCGCACCCCTCCGCTACGACCAGGATGAGCAGGCTGGCCGCAACCCAGATCTGAGTATGGGTAACTTTGGCGCCTATCGCTGCTAACTTCACGCGTCCTCGCTCTCCCCCACGCCAGTCCTGACAGCTGCCGTTGATTGCCCCGGTCCTCTAATGATCCTGGGCGTCGGGATGGGGAGAATAAACTGTCCGCCTCGCCGTAGGTACTCTTTCTGCTGTTCGATAATTTCCTGGGCAATGTTCCAGGGCAAGATCAGGACGAAGTCCGGCATGGACTCCAGCAAGGCTTCGGGCGCAAGGACCGGGATGCGCGATCCCGGCAGTAACTTCCCTTGCTTGAACGGGTTACGGTCGACGGTAAATTCGATAGTGCGGTTATCGATTTGGCAAACATTCAGTAGGGTATTGCCTTTGGCCGGGGCTCCATAGGCGGCCAGGCGATGGCCTTTCGCCTTCAGTTCCATCAGCAGCGAACGCAACTGGCTTCGCACGCGTTCTACCGCTGCTGCGAAACGCTGATAATACCCCGCAGAGGTCACCCCGAGCCGTTGCTCGCGCTCGAGCATGTAGCTGACCGCCTCGGTGGGTTGGACTCCGGGAGCCCTGCTCAGGAAGATTCGGAGCGAGCCTCCATGTAACGACTGGTGAGACACGTCGGCCAGCGTGAGGCCTGCACGGCGCGCCAGCCTTTCGACGGCCGAGAGCGAGTAGTAGAAGACGTGCTCGTGGTAAATGGTGTCAAACTCGCAGTGTTCCACCAGATCCACCACGTAGGGGAACTCAAAAACCGCCCACCCGTCGGGCTTTAGGCAGTCGCGAACTGCTGAAAGAAAACCGTTAATCTCCGGTACATGAGCCAAAACGTTGTTGCCGATGAGCAAATCAGCCGCACCAAACTCGGCCAGAAGCTGCGGGACCAGTGGGGGGCCGAAAAAGGCGTTCAGCGTAGGGATACCTCGCTGAAGTGCGTAGGCAGCGATATTTTTGGCAGGTTCTACGCCTAGCACCGGTATCCCGGCTCTCTGAAAGTACTGGAGCAGGTAGCCGTCGTTACTGGCCACCTCGACGACGCGATGACTCGGCCCGAGACCGAACCGCTGGATGAGTTGCCGGGCCATCTGGGCCGCATGGCGGAGCACTGTATCGGAGTACGAAGAGAAGTAGAGGTATTCTGTGAACAGCTCCTCTGGGGGAACTCGGTCAAGCAACTGCACCAAGTGGCAGTGCTCGCAATATGCTACGCGTAGTGGGAAGCACTGCTCTGGTTGCCCGGCCCGCTCGGGAGGCACGTAGCTATTGGCTAACGGAGAGCAACCCAGATCAAGAAATGGAGTCCCTAGTTGCTGCCCGCATCCTAAGCACTGCGTCTCACTCACAATCGCCAACCTTCTTTCTTTCGTTCCGCCGACGCGAACCACGTGTACGCCAGAGCTTACGGCCTAGAATTGTGGCCCCCTCCCCCGCTAGAGGGCAGCATTGCGGGTACCCGCGCTGGCGCTCATCGCGGCGACGGTCTCCTCATCGTCCTCAAACCAGGGTGGGCGACCTGTAGCCCAAAGCTTGTTCAGCAACTCCATTTCCCGCAGCGTGTCCATGCATTGCCAAAAGCCACGGTGTTGGTAAACGGCTAGTTGCCGCAACTCAGCCAGCTTCTTCAGGAGGTGGGTCTCCAACCGGTCTTCGTCGCCTTCGATCAGCGACAGAACCTTTTTCTCGAAAACGAAGAACCCTCCGTTAATCCAGCTGTTTTCCACCTGGGGTTTTTCTTCAAAGCTGGTGACAAGCCCTTCCTCTACCGACAATTCACCAAAGCGAGACGAAGGGCGAACCGCAGTTACGGTAGCCAGTTTGCCCGACCTTAGGTGACATTCGACCAATGCGCGGATGTTTACATTAGCCACTCCGTCGCCATAGGTGGCCATGAAGCGTTCACCGTCAATATACTTGGCGACCCGTTTGAGCCGACCTCCCGTCATGGTGTGAAGACCCGTTTCAGCTAGCGTGACCCGCCAGCCGTGTTCCTCGTGGTTGTTGTGGATGCGGATGTCGTTTGTGCCTAGGGTGATCGTAAAGTCACTGTTGCGAAAGCGGTAATTGAGGAAGTAGTCTCGGATCACGTCGCCTTTATACCCAAGGCAAATGATGAAGTCGGTGTACCCGTACCTGCTGTAGCACTTCATGATGTGCCACAGAATGGGACGTGAACCGATTTCCACCATGGGCTTGGGCCGAAACTCAGTCTCCTCCCGCAGCCGGGTTCCCAGTCCTCCGGCGAGAATCACAACCTTCATACGGCCCTCCTCCCTAGTCAACCCCCTCCTACTGCGGGGTGGGCACATTTGCTGTTTTTGAGAGTAATCGCATCCTGTGCATTTGTCAAGAAAAGGATACCGGAGCTTTGCCGAAAACCCGAATCTTCAAAGCAAGGTTGGTCCCAGTAGTACTATGACCACTTGGCGTGATACTACCAGAAACCGCGCAGCTTTTTGCCTTGACTGGCTCTACCCCCTGGTTTAGACTGAACGTGACACGATTCAGCCGGACACGGAGGGGCAGTCAGGCCAGCTGACCTGTGGCGGCTCTGGATGCTATCCCCCCAGGGTATAAGGCCGGCGTTGGTGAACGGAGAGGACCCACCAACAGGAGGACACCGGAGCAGTGAAGGGCAGTTTGGCGCAGCACCTCGTGGCTAGCTTAGTGTGCCTGTGCACCCTGCAGCTGGCACAAGGCCAGACTGACGGCTTCGCTACTCGTTCTGAGAAGGGTCCATTGGGTTCGTCCGGCCAGTCTACGTGGCGCTACGGCGGTTCCTACGAACTCGGACCGGAGGATGTGTTGGCCTTCCATGTGCGAGACGGTGAGGAGTTTGCCAACCGTCAGTTCCGTATCGATGGCAATGGTTATCTTTATCTACCTTTAGTTGGGCGCGTACGCGCAGCAGGGATGACGGTGGAAGAGCTTCGGACGTACCTAGATGGACGGCTTCGCGAGTACATACGCGAACCGGAAGTTGTGGTGGAAGTGGTCCAGTTCCGCAGCCAGCCGGTTTCGGTATTCGGTGCAGTCAATAACCCCGGTGTGATCCAGGTCGAAGGCAGAAAGACGCTGCTTGAAGTTTTGAGCATGGCTGGAGGCGTGCGACAGGATGCCGCGGACAAGATGAAGATCACCCGCCGAGTCGATATGGGTCCCTTGCCGCTCCCCGGCGCCCAGTTGGACGAAACCCGACAGTTCGAAATTGCCGAGGTCGACCTCAGCTCGATCTTGGAGGCTCGTAATCCCGCCGCCAATATTCTTGTAAAGCCATTCGACGTAATTACGGTGCCCCGGGCCAGGTTAGTCTACGTTATCGGTGAAGTGAACCGGCCTGGGGGGTTCGTCATCGACGACGACGAGCGGATTTCTGCACTCACTGCTCTTTCCCTGGCGCAGGGCTTTACGAAACTGGCTAAACCTGCAAAGGCTCGCATTCTGAGAGTTCAGCCTCAGCAAACGTCTCGTCTAGAGATCCCGGTCGACCTTGAAAAGATTGTTCGTGGGAGAGGAGAAGATATACCATTACAGCCGGACGATATCCTTGTAGTCCCCAGCAGCTCTGGTCGCCAGGTACTGGACCGGATCACCAACACGGGGTTGGGTATTTTAACAGGGGTGATCGTCTGGAGACGATGAACGTGCAGGGCCCTAAGAGTTGGCCGAGTAAGGTTGTGCCAGAACGATGAGCGGAGAATTACTTCCACCCAGTGAGACACGTTTGAAGGGGGTTGCCTTTCCCAGAGGCGGTGGTGTCCCGGCCCACCCGTTGTCCGAGCAGGTGATTGACGTACGGCCGCCTTTTGGGGGAGTACTGGATTACGCGCGGTTGCTATGGCGGCGGCGATGGGTAATCGGCGCAGCTGCTGTCGTGGGTTGCCTGTTCGGTTGGCTGGCTGCCCAAGTTCAGGACAAGAAGTTTACGGCGAGAGCCACAATAGAGTTTCTCGAGCTGAATCCGAACGTCCTCGGGACTCAGGAGTTCGAGCCAGCCAAGCCCGCGGCCAGGGGCAATGAATACATCGAGACGCAGATGACGCTACTGAAGAGCCCGACGCTAGTGCGGCGGGCTCTTCTGACCATGGAGCTCAGCCGGGTGGCACCCCCACCGGCCCAGCCAGGTTGGTGGTCTACGCTCAAAGAAAAGTGGCGGAGACAAAACTCGCCGAGAAATATTACCCTGGATGAATACGTGGGGCTATTCGCGAAACGCCTTCAAGTTCGGCGGATCGGAGATAGTAACGTTGTCGAATTAACCTGTGAGTGGGTGGATCCGAAGTTACCAGCTGAGTTTTTAAATCGCCTCGCCAGGGAATATATGGCGTTCACATTGGAAAAACGCGGTAACCTCTCGACGGAAACAGTGAAGTGGTTAGCTGGGCAGTTGGCAGACCTGAGGCTGAAGTTAGAGAATTCGGAAAGGGCGCTCGGAGAATTCGTGAACGAGTCCGGCCTGGTGATCTTAGATGAAAAGGGAGAGGTGGCCCAGGCCAAGTTGAAGGATTTACAGGCCGAATTATCGAAGGCGCAAGCGGACCGCATCGCTGCGGAGTCGAGGTACCAGCTGGCCGTTTCGCAGCCGGCTACCTCGCTCCCCGAGGTGTTGGACAACGGGCCGATCGTACAATACTCTACGCGCTTGACAGAGCTGAGGCGGGAGTACGCGGAACTTAGCCAGGCGTTAACACCAGCGCACTATAAGGTGAAGAGGCTGCAGGCGCAGATTCAGGAGCTCGAGGCAGCCATCCAGAAAGAAAGGGAAAACATTGTGCGGCGGATCCAGAACGAGTATGAAGCCGCTGTACGCCGCGAGAGGCTCTTATCCGAGCAGTATAGGAAGCAGGTCGAGGCGGTCTCACAACAGTCCGCGAAGATGCAGCGGTACAACCTCTTGAGGGCTGAAGTAGAAAGCCAGCGAGCTCTCTACGAGGCGATGCTGCAGAGGGTAAAGGAATACCAGATTGCGTCTGGCCTTGCCGGCGGGAACGTTTTTATGATCGACGAAGCCGAACCTCCGCTTTGGCCGTCCAGCCCACGGCTGCCTTGGTACTTAGGAATCGGATTGTTCGGAGGGGCCTTTTTGGCGACTGGCTGGATAGTGCTGCGGGCGCACATGGAGACGACCTTCGACAGCCCGGGTGAAGCGAGTCGGTATCTACGGGCACCTGAGCTCGGCGTAATACCTAGCGCCGAGCGGGCCAAGCGGGTGTTGGGGTTAAGCGGGCAGCCGGGCAAGGAGCGAAGCAGATTAGTTCCGGTGCTTGACGGTGGCAAGCGGGATGTTGGCCGTGTGTGGGCCGAAGTGGCGGATTCCTTCCGTTCGGCGCTGGCTTCCATACTGTTTCATTTGTCCCGTTCAGGGGGGCGAGCGGTGACGCTAGTTGTGACTTCCCCTGGACCTGATGAAGGGAAGACAACTGCCGCAATTAACCTGGCGGTCGCGTTGGCCGAGATGCACCGCAGAGTGGTTTTGCTGGATGCCGACTTTCGGAAACCGGAGTTGCACGATCTAATCGGTCTCGACAATAGCTGGGGGTTGAGCGACTTGTTGCTCTCCGAAGGTGCATGGCCTGCCCCGCCAGGGAGTTCAGTGTTCGACGCCCAAGCGAACGAGCCCTTGCTGGCCCGGGAAAGCGGCGTCAGGAATCTTTATGTTCTTCCCTCGGGTCCAAAGGCACCGGTTACAGACTTGCTGTATTCCCGCCGCTGGGATCCTCTGCTAGCCGTGCTGGGTCGGCAATTCGATGCGATTATTATCGACACACCTCCCATGCTAAACTTACCTGACGCCCGCTGGATAGCCCGTATGGCGGATGGTGTGGTGCTGGTTGTTCGGGCTGGTGTGACTCCGCGAGAGGTCGCCTGGACTGCCCGGAAGCGGTTGCACGAAGACGGCCTTCCGTTGTTGGGCATTATTCTCAACGGTTGGAGCCAGGCGAAGGATCGGTACGGATACCCTTACCGCGGAAGCTATTACCGATATAGCTATGACTCTGACTGAGTGGGACGCATCGGGAGCTGATGAGTTTGTGCTCGACGGTGGCTAGTGGGGAAGGTTGGGGACTGTGAGCCTATGAGGTTGGGAGGGCCGGGAGAAGGAAACTTGCAAGCGGCACACTCGAAGGTCTCGGGGGTGGCTGCGACTGCAGCCTGTGACCGACAGCAGACACTTGCCTATTCCCCTGAGTCCATCGCGGACCTGAGGCGCAGGGCGAGCTTGCTTGCCGAGGTCCGCCGACTGATTCATGCTGGCATTGCGACGGGTTGTGATCTAGCGGCGGTGCTGAGCGCGTGGAAGTTAGCCGCCGAGTCGCTTTCATATTTTGCTCTAAGGGAAGCGGCATCTACCTCCGAATGGTTTGCAAGCACAGTGCCTCCTTGGTGGGGTTTGGTCGCTTTATGGCTGCTCTGGCGCTTGGCGTCAAGGCAGCGGGGAGAGGTAAACCCAGTCTTCGGAGCCAGGGCCGCAGCTGTAGTGTTAGCAGCACTGACACTCGGTATCTTTGCGTTGCTGGGCCGGGCAATGGGTGTGGAGATCTCAGGAGCCTTTGTTGGGCTATTTGGAGCGATGAGTTATGGCCTATTTGTCGTCTGCGGCGCGCTGGGAGAGCGCCTCAGCGCAGTGCTTCTTGAACGGGCTCCCGCCGCTGACTATGTGGCTATTGTAGGGGATCCCACAGCTATTGGCCCCGTGCTCGAGCGAGTAAAGCGATACCGTGGGCGAGAAGTACATCTGATAGGAGTGGTATTGCCCAAGGGGTACTCCGGTGCAGAAGGTTTGACGGTGTCCGGGATGAACGTCCTTGGCGAGATAAGCGACTTGGCGAAGCTGATTAACCAGGAGCAACTGACCCGCGTGATTGTAGTAGATCAGTCGCTCTGTCCGGAGGAAGCCGAGTTTGTGCGCAGAACGGCAACCCGAATGGGCGTGGTCACAAGCCATGTGCTCGAGCCGCTGAAGCCACGCCGAGAGGCGCGTTGGGAGGTGGGGTCCCATTGCGGGCTTGCTGTGGTCAACCTGCGCCCGGTAGAGTTCGGCCGTTCTGCCGGCGAACGGGTGAAAAGGGTATTCGACGTGGTTTGCGCTTCTCTGGCGCTGGTGCTGCTGAGCCCACTCATGCTGTTGATAGGGCTGTTGATCAGGCTTACCTCGGAGGGGCCGATTTTCTATCTAGCCCCTCGAGTTGGCAAAGGTGGGCGCTACTTTACCTTCTATAAGTTCAGGACGATGTACGCGAACCAGTGCAGCCGGGAACACGTAAAGGAGCTCAATGAGAAAGATGGTCATATTTTCAAGATTCGGAACGATCCTCGTGTGACGCCGCTGGGCCGACTTCTCCGACGGTTCAGTTTGGACGAACTGCCTCAGTTGATCAACGTCCTGAAAGGGGATATGAGCTTGGTGGGGCCACGACCCTTGCCGGCCTGCGATTTGGACCCCGATGGGATGAGTAGGGATTTCCGCCACTGGGCGGAGACAAGGGCAAAGGTCTTGCCGGGCATCACTGGGTTGTGGCAGGTACGTGGCCGGAGCGAGCTGAGCTTCGAACAAATGATGGATCTGGACATCGAGTACGTCGAAAATTGGAGTTTCTGGCTGGACTTACAAATACTGCTCGTAACGCCCATAGTTGTTTTGTTGGGAAGGGGCGCCCACTAGGAGTCAGCCAGGCACGGTAGCCAGGCAGGATGAAGGTGAGATCCACACCGTTTGAAGAGAAGGGAGTTGAGACACTCCCACGTAAGGTTCAGGTTAGGGGTGTAGGCGTCAGTGCCACCAGCTACGAGGAAGTCCTCGCGTACACTCGGCGGTGGGTGAGCGAAAAGAGGGCTGCTCGGCGCGAGGGCAATGTGACTGTCGAGAGGGCGCGTTATGTTTGCGTCACGTGCGTGCATAGCTTTTTAGCAGCACTGCGGGATCCGGAAGCGGGTCAGGCCCTGCGCGAAGCAGACATAGTCACCC
The DNA here is from genome assembly GCA_030550335.1 of Acidobacteriota bacterium. GTDB lineage: Bacteria > Acidobacteriota > Terriglobia > Bryobacterales > Bryobacteraceae > JAUQPO01. Next base: position 4,816 of record JAUQPO010000026.1, on the reverse strand, counting down.
CGGACGGTATGCCGGTGGTTTGGGCCTTGCGTTCCCTAGGAGTGCCGCGACAACAGCGTGTCTACGGTCCTACGCTGATGCTCCGACTTTGTGCTCAGGCAGAGAAGTTGGGGCACAGAGTGTTCTTGTACGGTGGACAGCCGCAAACATTAGAGGAGTTAGTTAAGAGGTTAAGGCTGAAGTTCCCTAACTTGCAGATTGTGGGGTGGTTTTCGCCCCCTTTTCGGCCTCTGACTCGGCGCGAGGATGCGGAGATAACCGAGTACATTCGCGCGACTGACACGGACCTGCTTTTCGTTGGGTTGAGCTCGCCAAAACAGGACATTTGGATGTGGCAACATCGGTCGGTGCTGCCGGGGATCGTGATGTTCGGGGTCGGGGCGGCGTTTGACTTCCACTCAGGTCGGGTGCCGCAGGCTCCGGTGTGGATGCAGAACGCAGGTCTAGAATGGTTGTTCCGACTCATCATGGAGCCAAGGAGACTGTGGCGCAGGTACTTATTGTTGACACCACGCTTTTTGCCGTTGTTGGCGAGCGAGATTTGGCGGGCTAAGGTGAGCTCCAGGTGGAGCGGCCCAGTTAAAGGAGGAGATGCGGGGTGCAGGGGCGATCGGGGAGAGTGAATACCGGTGAGCATGCACGAAGATGGCAGCGTCAGCTGGTGGCTATTCGTGAGGAGACTGCGCGTGTGCCGGTGACAGTGCTGATGCCGGCTTACAATAGTGCAGCCACGGTGCAGGAGTCGGCTCGCTCCGTTCAGGAGCAGACGTTCGACGACTGGCGTCTGCTAATCATTGACGACGGTTCCACCGATGCTACGCCTGAGGTATGTAAGCAACTGGTTTCGCAAGACGAGCGGATCTTATACCTCAGGGTAAACCACATAGGGTTCTGCAGCGTGTTGAACCTTGGGTTGGAAGTGATCGGGAGCCCGTACGTAGCCCGACTGGACTCGGACGACGTCGCGTACCCGGAGCGGCTCGAGAAACAGATGGGGTTTCTTGCTCGGCACCCAGAGGTGAAGGTTCTCGGAACGTTCATAGATCGCGTCAGTGGTCGTGGTCGGCGCTTGCTCCAGTTCAGGGATGGGCCCACTACCCTGCGAGAGTACGAGGAGTGGAAGGCATCGAAGAAGCCATTCTTCTTGAGCCATTCCAGTGTGGTGGCCGATCGCCAGGTCTTGCTTGAGTGCGGAGGATACAGATGGCAGGATTATCCAGCGGATGACGTTGCCCTTTGGACACGGGTTGCTGCGACCTATCCGGTGTTGGTGCTTCCAGAGGTGCTGGTCAAGTACCGGATCACCCCTTGGGGGATCAGTGGCCGCAAACAGGAACTGATGATCCTGCAATGGTTGCGGCTTGACCATAAGTTGCGGACGGGTGAAGAACTTTCAGTGGAGGAGCTCCGCCAGCGAATCCAGAGCAACTGGATACGTAGGTTGCGTTTCCGCGCGGGTTGTATTCACAAGTCAGCTCTACGGACTGGGGGGTACCTATTGGCCAATGGCCAGTGGCTACGTGGCTTGGGCTACATTCTGCTGGGGACATTGGCCGAGCCGCAGAGCGTTGCCAGGCGGTTGTGGGTGGAGTGGAGGAGTTAGGTTCTCGGAGGCTCGCATGGACCAGCGGCGGTTGAAGATCCTAGTCGTGGGGCATAGCTGTAGTCCCGCTGCTGGTTCTGAGCCTGGAGCTACGTGGCATTGGGCACGCTCCTTGGCTGCGCTTGGGCACAAGGTCTGGCTCATTGCGCACCCCCAATACCGCGAGCACGTCGAGGTGGAGCTGCAAAGCGCGCCAGTGGAGCGGTTGCAGATTTGTTGGGTAGAGCTTCCGAAGTGGCTGGACCCGTGGGACCCGAACGCAGGAGAGCAAGGCTTGCGCCTGCACTACCTTCTGTGGCAACGTTTCGCTTTCCATCGCGCGTTGAAGCTCCATGCGGAGATCGGTTTCGATATCGTGCACCAAGTCGGGTTGTCTAGTGTCAGTACGATCACGCCCTTTTGGAGAGTGCCGGTACCCTTCGTCTGGGGACCGGTCGGGGGCGGGCAAGTATGGCCCAGTCATTTAATCGAGTACCTTGGCCCGGCTCAGCTTGGGGAGCGATTGAGGTCAGTTCGTGTAAAGGCCCTAGCTTACCTCCCACCCTTTCGGAGAGCGGTCCAGAAGGTCAGTCTAATATTAGCGTCGAATCGGGAAACTGAGAAACTGTTGTCCAAGGCCGGTGCTCGCCGCATCCTTCTCATGCCAGATAACGGCGTGCGGAGCGATTGGGTTTTGGCAGAGCCCCCGAAGCAGAAGCCTGCTGGAGAGTGCACACTAATTTGGGTGGGGCGCATGGAGCCTCACAAGGGGCCGATGCTCGCGTTAGAAGCTTTCCGGATCGCAGCCTCAAGAGCGCAGGTCAGGCTCTGGATGGTGGGTGCAGGACGCTTATTGCCCGAAATGCTCGCGCAGTCGCGGATCTCCGGGTTGAGTGAGCGAGTCAAAATTTTTGGTGTTTTGCCCCACCGCGAGGTTCGGGAGCTGTTTTTAACAGCTGACGCGCTTTTGTTTACCAGCTTAAGAGAGTCGTTTGGGACAGTCGTGTTAGAAGCAGCGGCCTTAGGGTTACCGGTAATCGCTCTCAACCATCAGGGAGCTGGCTGGTTTTTGCCTCGCGAAGGCTCGATCAAGGTCCCGGTAGGGCCGAGGCAGAGCACAATACGGGCCTTGGCCGAGGCGATTTCCGAGTTTTGTAGCTTCGACTCCGAGCGACGTGTGCGGATGGGGATCGCTAACTGGAGAACGGCTCGGGAAGAGGTGTGGGAACGCCGAGCTGAGCGAGCCACCCTTCTGTACGAGCAGTTGCTGGGCTCTGGTGACGTGGGAGTGATGAAGGCCGTGTCGTTAGTTTCCGCCGAGTAGGGCGACATGTCGGGTGCTTATTCGGGTTGGTGGGTCGCTGGCACGGCCCAGGTGGACGAGCGGAGTTGTTGTTTGGAGCGGCGTAGCGATCGCTATTGGGTTTGGCTGATCGCGGTCTCACTGGGGGGTTATCTGGTCCTGGGACGGTCGTTCGCGTATCTGGGCATCTTGCCATTAAAGTTGTTTATAGGGGAGTTAGTGCTTGCAGGATTCTTCCTAACACGAACCCGACATGTGCTGGGTCGGTGGCTGACGACCTTACTGTACCCGAGCACGTTGACCGGGTTTTCGATGGCATTGGCTGCCTTTTTATTTTACGGGGTGTTCCTGTTGGTGCGTGGGTACGCAGCTGGGTACCCTCTACTGTTGGCGGTGCAGAATTTCGTCTTCAACTACTATCCGTTTTATCTCTTCCTTGGGATTTGGGTTGGGGCGAGGCGTCCCGAACTGATAAGGAGGTTCGTGGTAGCGGTGGGCCTGCTGCATGGGTTGTATGGGCTGGCGTTATTGGCTGGGCTCCGTCGAGCAGTGCCTATTTACATCGCTAAAGACGTGCCGCTATTTGGGCAGCCGGCCGGCGCTGCGGCTCTGCTGGTTGGGCTACTCTGTTACCCGGCGGCATCGCGAGCCTATCAGGGTGTTCTACTAGCTATGAATTTGCTGGTCCTGATCGGCACTCAGGTCCGGGCGGAGTGGCTGGGATTTTTGCTAGCGTTTGGACTTTGGACTGTCCTGATGCGGAAGAGCCGGATCCTATGGGGGGTGATTGCAGTAGCAGTGTTGCTCTGTCTGATCGGGGCTTTATCAGACCTGCGTCTGCCGGGAATGGAGGACCGGGGCGGAGACGTGACCGTCAAGTCACTGGTGGGCCGCGTAGTCGCCCCGGTTGATAGGGAGCTCGCGGAACAAATCGCAGGCCGTGGCATCCTAGCCACGGCGGGTACCTACGAGTGGCGTAAGCAATGGTGGCGGAGCATTTGGAGCGAGATCCATCGAGGCGAACCAGCTGTGATGGTATTTGGGCCTGGCTATGGTTACCCGCTGCATCGGTTACACGAAGACTTGGGTAACGCCGTGCTGCGGACGCCCCATAATGTGTTTTTCTATGCCCTAGGGTATGGTGGCTGGGTCGGCGTGCTTCTCTTCTACGTGCTGCAAGCCCAGCTGGGTGCATTAATGCTGAAGGTGTACCGTTTCAGTGGTCAGCCTCTCGGACTCTTATTGTGGGTCATGGTTTTGGCAGAAGCCCACTTCGGTAACTGGTTCGAATCGCCATTCGGCGCAATTCCGACGTACCTTCTGTTGGGGATGTGCGCGGCCCCGTTGGTGAAGATGGAGGGGGATGAGGTTGCGCGTTTTAGTTGGGCATAACGAGTACCGGACCCGCAGTGGTGAGGCGGCGGTGGTCAAGCAGGAGGTTGAGCTTCTTAACCGGGCGGGACACTACGTGGTGGAGTACTACTTGTCGAACGATGAACTGAAATTGCGCAACCTGCCTCGAGCGGTGTTGGAGAGTTTTTGGAATGGCAGAGCCTACGCGAAGGTAAGACAGCTGGTGCGCCGGAATGGTGTTCAAGTATGCCACTTTCACAACACGTTCCCGTTGATGTCCCCGTCGGTATATTATGCGGCCCGCGCTGAAGGGGCGGCTGTGGTGCAAACGCTGCACAATTACCGGTTAGTGTGTCCATCGGCTGTAATGTACCGGAAAGGAGGGCCATGTTCGCTGTGCGTTGGTAAGACCGTAGCCTGGCCGGGCATTTGGCGAGGTTGTTATCGGGGTAGCCGGTTGGTTACAGCGTGGGTAGCTTGGGTAGTGGGCATACACAGAAAGTTGGGGACCTACGAGCGCGCTGTTGACATCTACGTGGCGCTTAGCGAGGAGTCGAAGAAGTGGTACTCAGCGGGTG
>JAUQPO010000322.1 GCA_030550335.1 Acidobacteriota bacterium | reverse complement strand
GCCGGCAAAGCTTGGACTGGCGGCGCCAGGCCTCCGTACAGTGCGTACACTACATACCCCGCACAGGTCCAAAGACCCACGGCCCGAATCCATTGGAGGAGGTTCCTCGACCAAAGCCAGCCCCCTGGCCCACCACGCCAAATCTCCACCAACCAGCGGATGTTAGCAGCATAAAACGCGGCGGCCACACCTACCAATACGCCAGCCCAAGTGTCTGGGATCTGGCTACGAGGGGTCCGCCGAGGCTCCCGCGTTGGCAGTCCTAGGGTGGCAGCCAGCAGATTTTGGGCGATTGGCCAGGCTCGGTCTGTACCCATGGGAATCAAGACCGCCACGCCCGCCTGCCACTCGGGTGCCATCAGAATCGCTGTATTGGCGCCCCAGAGGCTCCCGGTGTGATGAAGGAGCAAGCCTGCAGCAGGCCAGCTCCGAGAGTGCTCGACATGCCAGCCGTAGTCGTAGGGCGGTTCGAGCTGTTTCCACCAGTTTGGCATCGACAGCGATTCCCCAGGCATCAACCCAGCTAAAAACCGCGCCATATCGATACCGGTCGACTTGACTCCCGAGGCACCGTACCAGCCCTCAAACCGCGACCGGGAGGGACGCACGCGCCCCCACTGCCACTCATGAAATGCTGCCATGGGCCCTGCGAGCGACCGGTCGATGACTGTGCGGTTTAAACCCAGGGGCGTGAACACAGTCTCCCTCATCCACTCGGAGAAACGCCGTCCGGTAACGCGCTCCAGCAGAGCTGCCAGTAGTACGTAGTTTGAGTTAGCGTACTGGTAAACCTCCCCGGGGTGACTTGCCAAGCGCACGTCCAACAAGCGTTCCACCGCCAGCCCCAAATCTCCGTCGCCTGGCATTCCGCAGCAAGGGACGCGAAAGTCGTGTTGGCGGCGCAATCCACTCCGATGCTGAAGTAGATGCCGAACGCGGACCCTGCTCCAACGGCTGTCGGCTGCTCGCGCAACCTCGGGCAGGTAATCTGCCAACGGGCGGGCCGGGTCAATGAGCCCGGCTTTCACCAGCTTGAGAAAGGCCAGGCCAGTGAACGTCTTGCTGACCGAGGCCAGTTCCATCAGGGTCTCGCTGGTCAGGGGCTGGCCTGTGGCTACATTAGCCAGCCCGTATGCCCTGACGTCCACTGCCCGCTGCCGAACTAACGCCACTACCACGCCCGGTAGCCGGTTGAGTTCCATCTCCCGTTGGAGATAGCGATCAATGAGATCGGCTCGGAGCCAGCCGGGACGGCAGAGGCAGAGAACACAAATGCAAGCGAAAACCCACACCTTGGCCGGCGGTGATCCCCTCGGCGCCCATGGAACTCTAAGCTTCAGCCAGGGGCCTTGCCCGAACCCCGAGGTGCTTGACAACATCGGCCGCGACCTAAGCCTCTGGCAGAAGAGCTGTGCTCTGGCCAGCACGCGAACAAGGGTATTATCCGGCACCCTCAGTGTATCCGCAACGTGCTCTAAGGTCCGACTAGTCAGCTGCTGATGGCTATACGGCGGAGGTAGCCGCTTGGCGGGCTGGAGGGCACAGGGCGCTTCAGGGATTCAAGCTCGCGGTGCCAGCCCGTAAATGAGGAGTAAGAGACCCTATTGACTGGCGGACTGATAAGGTCTATATTCTCGATTGATGCGTTCACAAACCGAGCTAGCCGGCATCGACACGGTCCCTCCCATAACCCGGCGGTTTATCCGGGCGACTACCGCCGGCTGTGGGTGCAGAGGCGCAACTGGACATCGAGGTGCAACAAAGCATGAACCAGAGGACTAACGGACTCCCAGCTACTCCGCGTCGCCGTTTCCTTCAAGCCATCGGTGCTACGGTGGGAGGTTTGGCTACGGCCTGGAGCAGCTTGAAAACTTTGTTCTCCCGCCAAGCTCGAGCCGCTCCCTTACCTCCTCCGCTGGCAGAATTCACAGGAAGTCTCCTCGTGCGGATGCAGAAAGACTTGGAGACATCGCTCGCCAGTGGGCGGACCCCCAGCTGGGTCATGGTCGTCGACACGCGCAAGTGCGTCGGTTGTAACGCCTGCACGGTGGCCTGCCGTGCAGAGAATCCTCAGGGCCCGGCTGGTTCGTTCCGGCGAGTGGTCGAGCTGAATTTCACGCCAGGGCTTCGGCCGATGTCCATCTACAAGCCGTTCAATTGCCTGCAATGCGATAACCCGCCTTGTGCGAAAGCGGTGCCCGCCGGCATGGTCCGTAAACGGCCGGACGGCATTGTGGAGTTCGACCAAACCCAGTTACGAGGACCTTACGCACACGCAGTGGCTCGGGCGTGCCCCTGGGGGGCCATTCACGTAGACGACGGTGGCACGTTTACCCAAAGCACACCGGTTCCGCAGGCTTACGAAGAGCGCGCGTTCGTCGAGTACGGGACCAGTTATGCTCGCCGCCACCAAGCCAACCCGTTGGTGGACGTGGCGCGCAAGTGCCACTTCTGTGCCCACTTACTCCAGGCTGGAGTGCTGCCTGCGTGTGTGAGCACGTGTGTGGGAGGGGCCATGTACTTCGGTGATTTGAATAACCCGGATAGCCTGGTTCATGAGATCTTGCAAGGCCGGAGGCGTTTCCAGGCTTTCGACCGCCTTGGCGTCGGTCCGCGAGTGATCTACTTCGAGGAGCCGATTCCTGCTGTACCTACCCTGGACTGCTCCAGCTGTCATGTTTGAGGAGGTCAACCATGGTGACCAGCTCAAATCGATTCTCTTGCCCGCAGATCGATCGCCGACAACTCTTGGCTCAGGGGGCGTTGCTCGGTCCCGCGTGGTTGCAACTGGTCGAAGAAGCACAGGCTCAGGTGGCTTCGGGCCCGGCGAGCTGGGATCCCGCCCAGTTCATCTACACCACTTGTCTGCAGTGCAACACAGGTTGCGAGATCAAGGTGCGAATTCAGCAAGGGCTGGCCGTCAAGATCGATGGCAATCCTTATGCCCCGCGCACCATGGATCCCCACATTGACTGGCGTACCCCCATCACCGAAGCGGCGCGGCTGAACGGGTACATTTGTCCCAAAGGTCAGGCTGGCATGCAAACGGCTTATGATCCGTACCGCATCACTAAGGTGTTGAAGCGTGCGGGGGCGCGGGGCGAGGGCAAATGGGTGACCATTCCGTTCGACCGGGCAATCGACGAAATCGTCAACGGCGGTGTGTTGTTCCCTCAGGATGGTGGCCGTGTGGTCACCGGCTTGAAGGATCTTTACGCCTTACGCGATCCGCAGTTGTTTAAGGACATGGCTGCGGACGTTGCGCGCATTCAAAAAGGTCAGATGACCGTCGCGGAATTCCAGCAAAAGTATCAGGAGCATTTGGATAAGTTGATCGATCCCAATCATCCCGACCTCGGCCCCAAAAACAACCAGTTCGTATTTCTTTGGGGGCGCTTGAAAGCCGGTCGGCAGGACTTCTTTTTGCGATTTGTTCGTACGAGTTTCGGTTCGATCAATGCCCATGGCCACACCACAGTTTGCCAGGGCTCGATTTACTTCGCCGGAAAGGCCATGTCCGACCAACCCGCGGGAGGGACTTTCTCTGGCGGGGCGAAAGCCTATTGGATGGCCGATACGTCCAACGCTGAGTTCATCATCTATTGGGGGGCCAATGTCCTGGATGGGAATTACGGGCCGCCATTGAAAATTCCCAAGATCATGCGTGGCTTGACGAGCGGGCGTTTGAAAGTGGCGGTCGTCGACCCGCGGTATTCCCGGATCGCCTCCAAGGCTTGGAAGTGGGTCCCGATCAAGCCTGGAGAAGACGCCGCGCTGGCGTTGGGAATGATCCGGTGGATCTTGGAGAACCACCGCTATGACCGGCGTTACCTGGAAAATTGCAACCGGGCAGCCGCCTCTGCCGATAATGAGCCCACTTGGTCCAACGCAGCGTGGTTGGTCAAAATCCGCCAAGATGGTACCGCCGGTGCGTTTTTGCGAGCGCCCGAGATCGGTCTGCCAGGCGACCAAGACACTTTCGTGTGCTGGCGCGACGGCAAACCCATCCCGTTCAAATCCGACGACGCCGTCAATGCCGTCGAAGGGGACCTGTTCGTCGATCGCGTGATCGATGGCATTCGTGTGAAGTCTGTCTTGCAACTGTTGCGCGAGGAAGCGCAGGCACGAAGCCTGGCCGAGTGGGCAACGCTGGCT
>JAUQPO010000321.1 GCA_030550335.1 Acidobacteriota bacterium | reverse complement strand
CTCTGTTCTGCCTGATCAAAGGGCTCCACTGGGCAGCCTACGCAGCTCTGGCTGGGCCCTTGATGCACCGCAGCTATGGGGTGCCCGCGGCAGCCGCACTTTGGACGGGCTTAGAGCGAACACACGCTCCCCTGGGCTTCCCGTGGCTCGCGCTGGGCAACGCGGGCATCGACATGGATTTACCGATGCGCCTGGCCCCTCTAGTAGGAGTCTACGGCCTATCGTTCCTGTTCGCCCTCATCGCCGCCACCCTGGCCGCCTTACTGGCACGCAAGCGACGGGAACAGATTGCCTGGTTACTCCCCATCCCGGCGCTCATGGCCCTGCCCCACCCGCCGGCGCCAAGCCAGGCTGACCGAGAAGTAGTGGTCCTTCAGCCTAACATCGATCCAGATCAGGATTGGAGTGGTGACACGTTTCAGCGGATCGCTAGCCGGCTCCTGTATCGTTCGTTGGTAGCAGCAGCCGCTCCGGAGCAATCCCCACCTGATCTCCTCGTCTGGCCAGAGGTTCCCGCGCCTTTCTACTACTTCACCGACCCTCGTTTTCAGCAGGCCCTAAACGAGTTGGCCAAAGCCGCATCCACACCCATCCTGGCTGGAACGGTGGCGTTTACCGAAAAAGGCGAGCCACTGAACTCGGCGGTCTATATCTCCGCGAAGGGCGAATTCCTGGCGCGTTATGACAAAAACCTCCTGGTACCCTTCGGGGAATTTGTTCCCCGGTACTTTGCGTTCGTCAATAAGATCACCAAAGAAGCTGGCGACTTCGTGGCTGGCGGCCAGGTCGTAACCGTTGCAGTAGCAGGCCACCGGTTAGGAGCGTTCATCTGTTACGAAGCCGCGTTTCCCCATTTCGTGCGAGAATTCGCCCGCCAGGGCGCTGAGGTGCTTCTCAATCTTTCTAACGACGGCTATTTCGGCCGAAGTGCAGCGCGCCATCAACACTTGCTTCTGGCCCGTATGCGGGCTGCAGAGAATGGGCGTTGGCTCGTACGAGCCACCAACGACGGCATCACCGTAGCGATCGACCCTGCAGGGCGGGTGCGACAGATGTTCCCAGAGTACGAAGAGATGGCCGCTCGCCTGCGGTTTTCCTATAGCAAACAAATCACGCCGTACACACGTTGGGGAGACTGGTTTGCCTGGACCTGCCTGGCCAGTGGACTCTTTCTTGCAGGATCGAGCCTCACCTGGGCTGTCCGACGTGGTCGCGCATAATCTGCGCGTACCGTTATCCATGCCGGATCAACAGCACATCGCCATCTTGCACTACGTAATCTTTACCCTCTAGCCGCAGCAGGCCCCGCTCTCGAGCTCCCGCGTACCCACCACATTCAACCAGCGTCCTCCAGTCGGCCACTTCAGCGCGGATGAATTTCTTCTCGAAATCGCTGTGTACTATTCCGGCAGCTTTCAGTGCAGTCGTTCCCGCAGGCACCGTCCAGGCCCGCACTTCTACGTCTCCCGCTGTGATGAAGGAGATCATCCCCATCAAGCCGTACGCCGCGCGGACGAGCCGGTCTAAGCCCGATTCTGTAAGGCCATAGCTGGACAGGTACTCCCTCCCCTCCTCTGGGTCGAGCTCTGCCAACTCCGCTTCGATCTTGCCGCAGACGGCGGTCACCTCAGTCCGGCGCTTATTTTGCAGATGCTGCCGTCTGAATTCAGCTTCGATTTCGTGCAGTCTCGGGGCGTCTTCTTCCGAAACGTTCAGCACCAGTAACATGGGCTTTTGCGAGAGAAAGCCGAAGCCACGGATCCGCCGCTCTTCTTCAGCCGAGAAATCCAGCTCACGCAAAGGTCGGCCCTTGTCCAGCGCGGTGCGGCAACGCTCCATCAGTTGGTACTCCTCATCCAGCTCTTTGCTCTTGATCTTTTTGCGATCTTTTTCGAGTCTCTCCAAACGCGATTCGACCACGACAAGATCGCTCAAGATCAGTTCGGTTTCGACCTCCTGCATGTCACGGACTGGATCGATCGAGCCTTTCTCGTGCGGCACGCTGGGGTCAGCGAACGCCCGCAGCACATGGGCCAGAGCGTCGACGAGTCGCAAGCTTGCTAAGTAGGCTGGTTTCCGCAGTGCCTCCTGCGAGATCGACGGCACGTCCAGGAACTCGATGGTGGCGTGTGTGACTTTGCCTGGGCGAAAGACCTCCGCCAGCGCGTCGACGCGTGGATCGGGAACCTTCGCCACCCCCGCACGGGCTTCCAAGCTTCCAATGCGTGTCTCCTGGTGCGTGCCAGTGAGGATAGTGAAAAGCGAGCTTTTACCAACGCGTGGAAGGCCGATAATCGCGATCTTCATGACTACTCTGTAGCCGTTCTACACGGGGACTGCAACCTGGGAAAGAATTTGCTGCAAAATGCGTTCGGCAGATCGCGAGTTGCGTAGGGGGCCCGCTATCCGATCATCCACGATCACCCGATGGGCAAACACGGGGACTACAAGCCGCTTAACATCGTCGGGTAGAACATAGTCCCGCCCTTCCAGTAACGCTAAGGCTTGTGCTGCCCGGTACAAAGCCTGGGCGCCGCGGGGGCTGACGCCCAGAGCGAGCCCTTCGTGCGAACGCGTTCGTTGAACGATGTCCATGATGTAGTCGGTGATCCGTTCGTCCACGTAGACCTGCGGCACCAAGCGCTGCAGCTCGAGCACTTGCTCGGCGGAAAGCACAGGGTGCACACGAAAAGCCGGCCAGTCACCCCCCGAACGCAGGATCTCCCGTTCGCTAGCCGGATCCGGATAGCCGATCCACAAGCGCAACAGGAACCGGTCCAATTGTGACTCGGGCAACGGATACGTGCCGTGGTGCTCGATAGGGTTTTGTGTGGCGATCACCATGAATGGCTCCGCTAGTGGGTACGTGCGACCATCCACGGTGACCTGGCGCTCGTTCATGGCCTCAAGCAAGGCCGACTGGGTTTTTGGCGTGGTGCGGTTGATTTCATCGGCAAGCAGGAAGTTGGTGAAAATCGGCCCAGGTTTGAACTCGAATTCCTGTCGCTGTGCGTTATAAACCGTGACGCCGATGACGTCGCTGGGGAGCATGTCGCTGGTGAACTGCAGACGGTGAAACTTGCAGTCCACCGAACGAGCCAAGGCCTGGCCGAGGGTGGTCTTGCCTACGCCGGGGACGTCTTCGATGAGCAAGTGACCCCGAGCCAGCAGGCAGACCAACGATAGACGCACCACATCGGGCTTGCCGCGGAGAGCCTGGTTGAGTGTGGCCTCTAACCTGGCGAGCTGGGCGAGCAAACCCGCCGGGGCATCGATCCTATCCCGCGGGTGCACCACACTGCTATAATACCCAACGAGGCTCATAGCACGCCGCGCGAGGGCGCGTAGCTCAGATGGTTAGAGCGCCTGCTTCACACGCAGGAGGTCTCAGGTTCGAGTCCTGACGCGCCCACCACCCATTGTCGAGGAGCCTGCGTGTGGCACCGTTCTAGGCTACTGCTCGCAGTGTTACCCACGGGATAGCGCACTGGGAAGGCATGGCCTCTTGTGCCCGCCCTTCGGCCTTCGGCGAGAGGTACGACGGGCCAAGTCGACCGTAGCTTTGCCCCGTTGAGCCGACAGGGGACGAGGCGCAGCTGGGAGCGTGGGAGTCGACGAAAGCCATTTCCCCTGCTCACCTAACTCCAAAATTTTCAGACCCACCGGCACATGGCTTCGCCAGCGGGACCAGCCCGTTCAGCTCACCAGGCGATCATAGCGTCGGTACCACGTAAGTCCGGTGGCCAGTAGGGGGCACTTCGAGCCGCTGCGTCGTCAGCCACTTCCCGTAGCGGGGGCTGACTCTATTCGTCGTGCTCAACAGCTGATCCACCTCCCCGCCGCCCCTCGCCCGCGTCCAACCTAACCGCGTGCAACCTAACTAAGAGAACAGCCCAGCTGCTCGCCTGGCCGAAGGCTCCCACTAACTTTCGACATCATTTCTTACTTCTCCGATCCGGCCATACCCGGCCCCAGCGATAAAGGTAGATTTCCCGGGAAATGAGGATGAAACAGACCACGATGTGCCGCGCACGCCGATTGGGTTCCACTGGAGGCGCAAATCTGGCGCAGCAGCTGAAGGATGCTGTCAATCCGCGCACTGTAAGAGGCATAAGGCGTAGCCGTGGCTGCTCCAACTTGAGTCACAAAGCCGGGA
>JAUQPO010000320.1 GCA_030550335.1 Acidobacteriota bacterium | reverse complement strand
AGCTTCTGGCGGGTGGATTGTGGAGGAAACGGCTCCGAACCTAACCGGCCGAACTCGATGTCCACGAATCCCAGCCCGAATCCGTAGTCTGAATCCCTTTCTACGAAGCTGTGAGTGCTACTGTTGCTGGCGTAGACATCCACACGATTGATTTGGAAATGGAGGGCTGTGGGAGTGGTCCAGATGAGGCTACCCATGGTGCCATTCCCTATGGGCAAGCCTGCTTCAGGGCGATCTACCGCTCGTTCGTAGGTAAGGTCTGCCCTGGCGATGAGCTTCCCATAGTCAACCTCGAGCAGACTCTCCGCCGCTAAAGCGGCAGCGGGAGCCACTATCGCGCGGACTGCGCTTACCAGGAATGTGACCGAAGCCAGCACCCTCAGCCAATCGGTGCGGCGGCCTTGGCATGGTTTCCAGGGCAAACGGCGCTGCAGCGCACCCATCGCACCACCCCCACCGAGTTTTGGTGACCTTCGCTGGGATTCTACACTACCGCTGGTCTCGCCAGGCAAATGCACCGCGTCAAAGATCGGCCGCGAGGCCATTTGGTGTTTTTCGCCTGTGCAGATCAGACTCGCCGTGCTGGCGCCAACGTATTTCACACCGGCCAGTCAAAGGCGGTGGGGACCGTTCTACCCCCGCTGTTGGAACGTCTAGCATGCAGCCTGAGGATTCGCTTTGTCTTCCGGCTCTGTTGGAGGTGGCGTAGAAGTGGTGAGTGCGAGGGCCAGCGTCTGGAACACTGACCCTCGCCTAACCCGTTCCGTTAGAACCCCAGGCGAAGGGCGAATCGGAACATCCGCTCGTCAATACCCTCCCGCCCAACGTTCTGGACGCTGGTGATCTCACCGAATCCACTAGCACTGACGTTGCTACGTGGATTGGCGAAGTGAGGCGTATTGGACACGTTAAATGCCTCGGCTCGGAACTGCAAATCGACTCGCTCGTTGAGCTTGAAGCGCCGGAAAACGCCCAGGTCTAAATTGATCAATCCAGGTCCGCGCAGCTGGTTCCAGCCAGAGTTCCCGAAGCGAGCCTCGGTGACCGGCGCGTAAGCGCTGGTGTCAAACCATTGCTCACGCTTGCCGTAAATCTTCACCTTTGGTTTGATCTGGTCCGCGATCTGGCTGTTGCCTGGGGCGTTCAGCGAAGCGTCGGAAGCGGTGACGGTGAAGGGGCTCCCGGTATAAGCGGTCAGCAAGCCATTGATTTGCCAACCGCCCAGGAGTTTAGCTGCCCACCCGCTGGTGGCCCAGCGCTTGCCTTGGCCGAAGGGTAAATCGAGCCCGAACGCCGTTGTGAGCATGTGCGTACGATCCCAATCCCGCACCGTGTGAGCGATAAGCGGCCAGTATTCGGGTGTGTTGTACTGGAACCCATCCACGCCATTGGCGTTACCCACTGGGCCGATGGTCTTAGACCAGGTGTAGCTCAAGCGGACCATGTAGCCTCGTGTGAAGCGCTTTTGCAGCACTGCCTGCAACGAGTCGTAGTAGCTGCGGAATCCACCGTGGTCGCCGAACAAGGCTGTGCGGGCGGAACGGCCGAACTTCTTGTAAAGCACGCGGCTGGCGTTGCCGCCTCCGATGTAGCCGTAGTTCGTATCCCAGCGGTTTTGCAATCGTAAGCCGCGGTTACCCACATAGCCAAGCTCGCCCACCCAGCCACCGGGCAGCTCTTTCTCGAACGTCAGGTTCCACGACTGCAAATAGCTGCGGCGGAACCGTGGGTCGGTCACTTCCAGAGTGACCGTGCCCGGGACCTGGATGATGCCAGGGCTCAAATCTGGAGCTGGAGCCGAGGGGATACCATCTTCCACCCGTCCAGCCCACACGTACGAGTTGGCAGCTGGCCAAGTGGCTGTCAGGTTATAGGGGTAGCTCGACATCCCATTGCGCACGGCGTTTATGGGGTCCCAAGTGATGCCGTAACCGGAGCGGACTACCAGCGTCTCGGTGATCCGGTAAGCAATGCCGAAGCGAGGTGCGAAGTAGCGCTTACTGAACTCAAAGCCGCAGTTGCGAGGCAGATTGCCATAGCCGCACAGCTTCAGCGTGTTGTTATTGAAGTCGTAGATTTCGAACCCGATCTTACTATCCCGGACTGGAACTGGGAAATAGTCCCAACGGATTCCCATCGATAGCGTCAGCTTGCGTGTCGCTTGCCAGCGGTCCCGGAAATAGAGAGCATGCCCCCAGGTGATCCCCTTAGAAGGCCCCACCAGAGTGCGCCGCTGCAATTGGTTGGCCAACCCTAGCAAGAACGCTGCAAAGGAGTTGTAGTCATCATTCCGGTAACCGGGGCTGGACGTAGTTCCGGTAGCGAACGAGAAGAACCCCGGACTTCCCGCAGGTTCTTCAATGCGCATCTGCACCCGCAGCGAGTCGTATCCAAAACGCACGTTGTGCTTGCCATGGATCCAGGCCACGTTGACCACGTATTGAGACTGCGGGTTGTGATGGTACCAGGGCGAATTCGTATGGGCTCGGCCAATAGTTTCCCAGCCCGAGATGGAGAAACCCGGCCAGCCACCGTAAGCTCGCGTAGGTCCATTGGTGCCCGGGATCCCCAGGTACTCCAGCCCCAACTTCTCATCCAGCCGCGTGTTTTCCACTTGGTTATCGAGCAGCGTGTAGCCTATGTACCCGTCGATGACGATGCTGGGGCTCACCGTGTACACCCCCGAGTAGGTCATGCTGAGGGTATCCCCGTAGCCTTTGCCATCGTAAGAACCTCGGCTCTCGATCCCTTGCCCTCCAAGCGGTCCCAATACAGGTGGATTGATAAAGTGCCAGTTCAGCCAGCTAATCCGGGCATTCGCCAGCAACCGGTCCGTGACGTTCCAGGTGAATTTCGTGTCCAGAGTGTGCCGGTCGTAAATGAACGGCCCGTTGGCAAAGTAGTTTTGAGTGATCGACTCCGGATCGCCCAGATTCGGCTGAGGCATCAGCTCCAGCAGCTTCTTGGCTACCGGGCTGATGCGGCTTGCGGGGATGATGCTGCCAGCGAAAGGCGTACGAGCAGAGCCGTCAGGTTTGCCGGTCAAGGGATCGAAGATAGGATAGGTGGCGCGGCTGAGGTCCCCCGTCCGCATACGCATCGTAGGGATGTCGGCTAGGCGGAAGCTGGACTGGCGGTCGAGAGTCCCCTCGTATGCGGCAAAGAAGAACAACTTATTGCGCACAATTGGGCCACCGAGCGTCCCACCGTACTGGTTCAGTATGCGCTTTTCTTTACCGCGCGTAGCTGGCAGGAAATAAGGCCGTGCTTTCAGATGCTGATTGTTGTGGTATTCGAACAACGACCCATGGAACTCATTCGTCCCGCTCTTAATCTGTACGTTAACGGCAGCCCCGCCAGCGAAGCCTTGCTCGGCTTCGTAACTACCCGTGACCACGTTGACTGCCTCGATCGCCTCAACTGAGGGAACATAACCGGCAATGTGGGGCAGCCAAGGATGACCAGCAGTGGCGCCATCGACCCGGATCGCCACCGACGCTGCGTTCGTCCCCATAGGCATCATGCGTAAAGCCCGTGACGGATTGGCTGACAGGGAGTGTGCGTCTTCAGGCGGGGTGAACCCGGGCACGGTCACCAGCAGCGTCTGGTAGTTGCGCGTCACCGGGATTGGCAGGTTGCTCAACAGCTCATTGCGGAGCTCATCACGAACATCGGCAGTGTCGGTCTGTAATGTCAGTGCCTCGGCACTGACCTGGACGGATTCCGTGACGATTCCGACCTCCAGAGTCGCATCCACGCGGACGGTCGCGTTGGCCGCCACCTGTACACCCTGTTTCGTGTAGGTACGGAATCCTTCAGCGGAGAATGTGACTTCGTACGTTCCAGGTGGAATCGTACTTATCGAGTAGGTCCCTGCAGGGCCAGTTTGAACCGTCCACTCCCGCCCAGTCTCAACGTTCGTGATCTTGACCTGGGCCCCAGGAATGGCCGCGCCGCTGCTATCGGTCACGTTGCCCACAAGAGTGCCGTAAAGGACCTGAGCATGACTCAGCGGCGGCAAGCAAGTGAGGCTTAACAAGCCGAGGGCGAGAAGCACGCTTAGTCGTCGCATGTTTAGACCCCTTTGTCATGGCTGGCGTGGCAGGGCGGTTTGGCTGCACGCCGTCCTGCTTCCCTCATGGTAGACCTTGTGGGTCCCTAACGCA
>JAUQPO010000319.1 GCA_030550335.1 Acidobacteriota bacterium | reverse complement strand
TAAAGATCCGCCTGGCGCAGACCTACATTCATGCCCCGATCAACGGTCAGGTAGCGGCGCGGTATGTGGATGTGGGCTCCCTGGCAGGACCTTCGACCCCACTGGTGCGGATCGTGAATTTAAGCACCATGGTGACCGCAGCCAACGTACCCGAGCGTGAGCTGGGCAAGCTCAGGGTAGGGAACGTGGCGCGCGTACAAGTGGACGCGTTTGGGGACCAGGTCTTCCTGGGAAGAATCGTCCGGATTGGCCCGGTTCTCGATGCAGCGACTCGCAGCGCCACGGTGGAAATTGAGATTCCCAACCCGGCGAATTTGCTGAAGGCGGAAATGTTCGCCCGGGTGGAACTGGATTTGGGCACCACGCGGCGTGCGGTGCTGATTCCTCGGGATGCGCTGGTTTACCGAGGCCAGCAGCCGGGCGTTTACTTGGTCGAGGGAGAGCGGCCGGTTTTCCGCCCCATCGAGACGGGTTTGACCCAGGGCGACAAAGTGGAGGTCTTAGCAAACCTGTTGCCCGGAACTGAGATCATCGGCGCTGGGGCCAGCATGATCGCCGAAGGGGATCGCATCGTCATCGTGGGTCGAGGAGGGCGCGGACCGCGGGGTCCAGCCTCGGGCTCATCAACCGCAGGTCAAGGGCAAGCAGCCGCTATGGGTGGACGCCCAACCCCACGCACCCCGGCCACCAACTAAAAGCGCGGCAGCGAGCGAGGTGATCCATGAATCTGCCTGAATTCTCCATACGGCGTCCAGTCACCACCTTGATGGTCTGCGTGATCGCCATCCTGCTCGGGGCGATCGCTTTTATCCAGATCCCGGTGGACCTGATGCCGGAGGTCGTTTATCCCACCATCAGCGTCATGGCCACCTACGCCGGTGTGGCTCCTGAGGAAATGGAGAACCTAGTCACGCGGCCCTTGGAGGAAGCCTTCGCTTCTGCACCGGGCGTGGAGCAGATCAGTTCGGTTTCCGCCGAAGGGCGCTCGTTCATCCGCGTGGCCTTCGCCTACGGGACCAATCTCGACGAGGCGGCTAACGAACTGCGATCGCGTTTGGACCGGCGTCGAATGATGCTGCCTGAGGACATGGACCCACCCGTGATGTTCAAATTCGATGTCTCGCAGTTCCCCATCATGTTCCTCTCGGTGTCCGCTCAGGGCATGGATCCGAAGGAGCTGCGGCATTTCGTGGAGCGGAGCTTGCAGTACCGTCTGGAGCGGGTGCCGGGTGTAGCGCAGGTGGCCGTGCGGGGCGGTTTGCGGCGGGAGATCCATGTCAACTTAGAGCTGGAGAAACTCAGGGCGTTGGACCTACCGGTTTCCACGGTGGTCCAAATGATCCGGCGTGAGAACTTGAACCGGCCGGTGGGTCCGGTTCAGGAAGGCCGGTTTGACGTCCTGCTGCGCACGCAAGGCGAGTTTCAGACGCTTGAAGAATTGCGCAACCTGGTGGTAACGACGCGGCGTGGGGTCCCCATTTATTTGCGAGACATCGCTACGGTCGAGGACTCCCATGAGGAGATCACCAACATGGTCAGTGTGGATGGCCAGCCGGCCGTCCGCCTGTTCATTTACAAGCAGTCTGGGGCCAACACGGTTGAGGTGTCGGACGCCGTTTGGAAGGAAATCGATCGCATCCACCGGGATTATCCCCACGTGAGGATCACCGCCACGGGCGATACCGCCGATTACATCCGTGCTTCCATCCGCAATTTGGAGCAGGCGGCTGCGCTGGGGGCTGTTTTGGCGGTGTTGATCCTGCTGTTCTTCCTGCGAAGTTTCGCCAGCACGCTGATCATCGCTACGGCTATCCCGATCGCGGTCATTTCCACCTTCGCGTTGATGTATTTCAGCGGATTTACGCTGAACACGATCTCGTTTGGCGGGCTGGCTCTTGGCGTGGGCATGCTTGTCGACAACTCGATCGTGGTGCTGGAGAACATTTATCGGCACCGGGAAGAGGGCAAAGCCCAGAGGGAAGCCGCATCGATCGGGGCCCGTGAGGTCGGCACCGCGATCACTGCCTCGACATTAACGACGGTGGCTGTTTTCGTGCCTGTGGTGTTCATCAGCGGCATGTCCGGGCAGCTCTTCCAGCAGCTGGCCTGGGTGGTTTCCTACGCGCTGTTGTGCTCCTTGATCGTGGCGTTGACGCTGGTGCCTATGCTGGCTTCACGCTACTTGCCGCAACCACGCCGGGCAGAGGAATACCAGGGCATGCTCCGTTGGTGGCACCGTTTGGCCGGTGGCTTCGTGGAGAAGATCACGCGGGTCTACGTACGCACTTTGGAGTGGGCGATTGATAACCGGGGGCTCACGATTTTGATCGCAGCCACGCTGTTCGCCGCTTCCCTCTACCTGATGCCACTGATCGGCGTGGAATTGCAGCCGCAAACTGATGAGGGCGAAGTCCGGGTGGAGGTAGAACTGGAGCCCGGTACGCGCGTCGAGGTAACCGATGCTGTCATGCAACGCCTGGCGCGCATCGTGCGGGAGCAAGTCCCCGAGACGCAGCACATCATGATCGAATCCGGCGGTGGTAGTCCTTTCCGGGGAGGCGGTGGCGAGCATGTGGGCGAGATGCGGATCCGGCTGGTCAGCTTGAGTCAGCGTTCTCGCTCGGTTCAGGAAATTGCGGCCGATCTACGCCGCAAACTGGCTCGTGAGCCGGGCATGGCCATTCGCGTGCGGCCTTCCAGCAGCATGTTCGCGCGCCTGACGAGCTTTGGCTCTTCCGAAGGGGACCGGCTGGCGGTGGAAATTCGCGGCCACGACTTCAATGTATTGGCCCAGCTGGCCGACCGCGTACGAGCAGCGATGGAGACGGTCCCCGGTGTGGCCGATGTGAACGTCAGCCGTAAGCCCGGACTGCCCGAAATGCTGGTGACCGTCGACAGGGTCAAAGCCGGAACGATGGGGTTGAATGTGGCCGACGTGGCCGATACGCTCGAAACCGCCATTGGTGGCTTGCGCGCCTCGATGTACCGCCAGGAGGGCGATGAGTACAACATTCTGGTCCGACTGCGAGAAAAGGATCGGATCGACCTGAACCAAGTAGGTGCCATACCCATTAGCACGCCCGTTGGGCGGACGATCCCGGCCGAGACAATCATCAAATTACGTCGGCAAGAAGGTCCGATCGAGATCACGCGGGTGGATCAGGAACGCGTCGTGGTAGTGTCGGGCAGTATCGAAGGTAGGGATTTGGGGAGCATCGTTAGAGACTTGGGTGAACGCCTACGCCAGATCCCCTTGCCGTCGGGTTACGAGTTCCGCTATGGCGGCGAATGGGAGGAGCAGCAGAAGGCTTTCCGTGAGCTCACCTGGGCGGCCATCCTCGCTTTGGTGCTGGTTTACATGGTGATGGCCTCGCAATTTGAGTCGTTGCGCGACCCGTTCATTATTCTCTTCTCGATCCCGCTGGCCAGCATCGGGGTGGTGGGCTTGTTGTTGCTCACCAACACCACCTTCAACATCCAGGGGTTCCTCGGAGTGATCGTCCTGGTGGGCATAGTCGTCAACAACGGCATAGTGTTGATCGATTACACGAACCTGTTGCGGCGCGAGTATGGCTATGGGTTGCGTGAGGCCATTTTGACGGCGGGGCGGAACCGGCTGCGTCCTATTTTGATGACGGCCTCGACCACGGTGCTCGGTCTGGTCCCGATGTCCTTGGGCTTAGGTGAGGGCGGCGAGTTGCAAGCGCCGCTGGCACGAGTGGTCATTGGTGGGCTCGCGACGTCCACATTAATTACGCTGATCTTGATCCCCGTGGTCTACATGGTGCTGGAGGAGCGCGCAGAACGGGCCCGTGTGGCAGCCCTGGCTACCGCCCCTGCTCCGGCCCCTGGGGATTGAGAAAGGAGTGGGGCATTTCGGGAGAAGCCGAAGCGCTACCCTCAGACTTTAGCCAGCGAACCTACTCCGAGCACTGCGCAGGCGAGTTGTTTGACGAGCCTTCTCTAGCGGTTGGAAGGGAGGTGCCTATTAGGACACTCTGCGGCGCCAGGAGGGTTGCACCCAGTTCAACAACAGCGCCGTCAAGATCACCACGCCACAGCCGATCACGTTGTACCACAGGAAGGAAATTTCGCTGAACAACGCCGCGGCGAAGATAGCGATCTCGCCGGCGATCACGCCTAGGAAGGCGGGCGTTCCCCCGACC
>JAUQPO010000318.1 GCA_030550335.1 Acidobacteriota bacterium | reverse complement strand
TGGGCTGGCAATTGGCGGAGGGGATCCCGGTTCCACAAGGGGGTGGCCCGGACGTTGAGATCGCGATTTGTACAAGGAACCGTCCCCAGCACTTATCGAGGTTATTGGAGAACCTATCCGCTCAGGCCTGGGTCCGCAAGGAGGAGAAGGGTGCGCCGTTAGTGCGGGGGATTACAGTAGTGGATAACGCACCGCCGGATGATCGCGCCTACCAAGTCGTTCGAAAGTTTCCCTCAGTGACTTACGTTCGTGAGCCGAAGCAAGGACTGAATTTCGCACGCAACCGCGCGGTGGAAGTTGCTGAGGCAGAGTTTGTGGCGTTCATTGATGACGACGCGATACCAGACAAGGCTTGGTATTACGGGCTTGGGTTAGCCTGGAGTGAGTGTAAAGATGCGGCGGGGTACACCGGAGTGATCCTACCGTACCGCTTGTCGGCGCCTGCCCAGGTGTTGTTCGAGGGTGCTGGGGGCATGAGCCGGCACTTTCGGAGAATTTGTGCGAAGGCAAGCGAGCTGACTCGCTCGCTGGCGGTGCTGCAGTATTTGGGCGCAGGGGCGAACATGGTAATTCGGCGGTCGGTGTGGAGGGAGTTAGGGGGATTCGACCCAGCGCTGGATAGCCCCAGTATCCCCGGGGGCGGCGATCACGACTTCATATATCGTGCTTTGCGGAAAGGCTATCCGTGGGTCTATGAGCCACGCATGGCCGTATATCACGAGCACCGACTGGACGAAAGGAGCTTACGGCGGCAAATGTACTTCTGGGGACTGGGGTACACGGCGCTGGCCACAAAATCCATCGTGTTAGATGGAGCGATGCGCTGGTTGTGGGCCAGGCAGCTCGCAATGTATTTGATGCGGAGGGTGGCCTGGATAGCTCTAGCGACGCTTGGTCTGCGGAAATTTCCTTGGAAGCCAGGGCTCACTGTTCAAGAGTTGCGGGGTGCAGTGGAAGGCCTTTGTGGAGCGTACTGGCGTGCCTGCCGCAGTGCAAGGCAGGTTTTGGAGCATTCGTTGATGAGTTCGGTGGCGCATTGAGGGTCCTCCGAAGTGGCTAAAAACGTGAGCTTCTTTGGCAGCTTGGTGGATTTGGTGAAACAGTTGCGGGAAGACCGGATTGCTTACTGGCGGGATAGTTCAATGCCGGGATTCCGGGCACTATTGGTTTACCGTACCGGTTGCTGGGTTTCGGCCCAGGGTCCCCTTTTGCGGCGGCTGTTGTTTCCGCTCTATCGTGCAGCTTATCGGTGGGTGCGCAACCACTACGGAATCGATCTTTATTACACGGCTAAGGTGGGGCGTCGGGTGATTCTGGCGAATCAGGGCAATATCGAGATTCACAAGAACGCAGTGATCGGCAATGATTGTGTGATTCGACAGAACGTGACCATCGGGGCGGTGACTGGCTCTCGGATCGAGCAGGCGCCGGTGTTGGAGGATGGTGTGGAAGTGGGAGCGGGCGCGGTCATTTTGGGTAGGGTCAGGGTGGGGGCTGGAGCCCGCATTGGGCCGAACGTGGTGGTCATGACGGACATTCCTGCAAGGGCGATCGTCGTCACACCCCCGCCGCGCGTTTTGTTGCCTACCAGCGTCCAGCAGACGAGTCGTTTGGAGCATTCGGGTGATTTGGAAGCTCGGATGGCTACGGGAATGGAGGACTCGGACAATGCTGGTGAATGGAGGATAGCATGAGCGAGCCGACTAAAAGCGAGGGAGAGATTTCCTGTAAGGAGCTGAGCGCGGAGGAGGCTGTCCAATTTGCCGATCGACTTGTCGAGAAAGGAGAGGTCGGTCAGGCCATTGAGTGTTACCTTAGCGTGGCTGACCGGTATGAGCTACCGCCTGCGGATATCTGCCTCAGACTGGCGCGGTGTTACATGCGACTTGACGATCCAGCTGCAGCTCTGGATTGGGCCACGCGTGTGGTCGATGCTGGGCAAGACTATGGAGTGTGGCAAGCAGCTGCGCTAATCGCAACGAAGGCTGCCCGGAGGCTCGGCTCGGCACATTTCCGGCAGGCGAGGAAGCTGGCCGTGTTGAGTAGCTTTACGACTGAGTCGTGGGTCCCGCTTTTGCAACTGGCTGCTTTGCGATTGGGAATTCTGCTAGACGTGTACCAGTGTGCTTACGGCCAGTACCGGCAGGAGGTGCTCAATCCTGAGAGTTCACTTTATAAGTTTGCTCCTGAGATGGTGCTAATTGCTGTTGACACCAGAGATTTGGGAATCCCGGATTTTGTGCAGGATTCTGTAGCCGTGGTCGACCAAGAAGTGGAGAGGTGGGGAGGTTACTGGCAACGGATCCTCGAAGAGTTGTCTGCGACAATCTTACAGTTCACTTTCGTCGTACCTGAAACGGCGCCTTTTGGGCATTTTGGGGCCAAACTGCAGGGTAGTCGGCAACGGGTCATTCAGGCCCTGAACCTGCGCCTAGGGGAGTTGGCCGGTCCGAAGGTTGCCCTGATTGACTGTGAGCGGCTGGCTAGCCTGGTGGGGAAGCTGCGGTGGTACTCGCCGCGGTATTGGCACCTAGCCAAGATGGCTGTCTCGCCGGAGGCCCAGCCATTGCTGGCTCGGCACACAGCTGCGGTCATCGCAGCGCAGCTGGGGTTGTCGCGGAAGTGTCTGGTACTGGATTTGGACAACACTTTGTGGGGTGGCGTAATCGGTGAAGATGGACTCTCCGGCATCCGCTTGGGACAAGGACCTGAAGGTGAGGCTTTCGTAGAGTTTCAGGAGTATTTGCGCTCCCTCAAAGAACGAGGGATTCTCTTGGCGGTGTGCTCAAAGAATAACGAAGCCGATGCCAGGGAACCGTTCGAAAAACACCCGGAGATGCGCCTGAGGCTTTCGGACTTCGTTATGTTTGTGGCGAACTGGAAGCCGAAGGCGGAAAATCTTCGAGAGATTGCGCGGGAGTTGAACATCGGCCTGGACTCGTTGGTCTTCGTCGATGATAGTCCAGCGGAGCGCCGTGCAGTGCGCAAGTTGTTGCCAGAAGTGGACGTGGTGCCGCTGCCGGAAGATCCGTGTTTCTATGTTCGGGCGCTTTCCGACTACCTGCTCTTTGAACCGGTTTCGTTCACCCAGGAAGACAGTCGGCGCACAGAACTGTATCGCGCACGCGCGCAGTTGTCAGCGGCGCGAAGGGGGGCGGAGTCGCTTGAAGAGTTTTACGCCAGCTTGCGAATGAAGGCCACTATCGGGCCCTTCGATGACTTCCACCTGCCCCGAGTGGCTCAGCTGGTGGGGAAGACGAACCAGTTTAATCTAACGACGCGCAGGCATAGCCTCGCACAGCTTGAGGCCTTCGCCCAGGACCCCAACTGTGTGCATTTCTACGTAAGGCTCCGGGATTGTTTTGCCGACCATGGGTTAGTGGGAGTGATGATTGCCTTTGCAAAGGATGGGGTATTGGACATAGATACTTGGTTGATGAGCTGCCGTGTAATCGGGAGGACGGTCGAGGCGACCATGCTGGCAGAACTTTGCCGCTGTGCGGTGGAGCGTGGCTGCCATACGATCACAGGAACTTACATCCCGACCTCGAAGAATGGCATAGTGCGGGATATCTACGCCCAGTTTGGTTTTGAGCTGATCAGCGAGACTCAAGGTACAACCCGCTGGCGGTACGACTTGGCCGGGCGGGGTCCTATTGAAAACCGTTTCATCGAGGTGGAGCACGTTTTCGGGGCAGGCAATGACAGTAGAGCAGCGTCTACAGCAAATGCTGCGTGAGCTTCTGGATGATGACACAGTGGAGCTCGGTGACGACACCGTTGCTCAGGACGTTCCGGGCTGGGACTCTTATGTCCACATCAATCTGATGTATCGGATCGAGCAAGAACTTGGCGTGCCGCTGCCAGGGAACAAGATTTTCGAGTTCAAAAACTTCGGCGAGCTGAAGCGGTACGTCATCGAGCATCTTTCCGCTCGCCGAACCGAGCTGTCGTAGCTACACTGGCTACAGGGAACGCCAGTGTGGCAAGCGGTTCACCGGACTGCTCAGCGGGTGAGAGTGCGGCTGGCGCTGTTGGCCCTGGGCCACTGGTCCGTCCACGCGGCGCTGCCTTTACAAGGCGGAGGGTTCAGCCTGGAGAGTCGCTGGTTACCCGTCGCCCGTGCGCAAGTCCCCCGGCCGACCTTACTCGCCCAGGGCGTGCCGCGCACGCCAGGCCCTTGG
>JAUQPO010000317.1 GCA_030550335.1 Acidobacteriota bacterium | reverse complement strand
CATTCCAAAACGGGAGGTTGTCGGATTGGGGCCCCAGCCATCGCTGTGAATGCCCTCCCTTGAGGACCCCACCCAGCCTGGACCTGCCTGTCCAACCCCCTGGAGCCAAAAGAATTATCGGTCTTCGAGGTGGAGCATAATCATTGGCTCGTCACCCCCCGGCCCGGCTGCCTTCCGAGCCAGCGCCCGGTAGCCGGCGAACAATAACCCGGCCAAGACCGCAAACCCCACCAGAAGGCCGATCAAGCCAAGCGCTGTCAAGATCAAGTCCAGCAACGTCGGCTCCGGTTTGCTACCCAAAGGCTCGTCCCAGGTGATCGACACCCGATAGTTGACCCGTGCAAGTAGTCGCTCCGCCTCGTCGTGATCCGGCGGGTCTACGACCACCGCCAGCAAGGGCCCGGAGCGTTTCACGACACAGTTGGGTAGCCCTTGAAAGGCCGCGAGCCTCTCCCTGGCAATTTGCGGTGTGGGATAGGAGAACACTAGCAGCTTCAGTTCTCCCGCCGGGCTCCGGTAGCGCGCCAGTTGCGCCTCGGTCCCGTAATGGAAAGCCACTACGGAGGGCGGGATACGCGGCTCCAAGGCCGCCAGCGAAGCTGGCCCCATTATGAACCGCTCAGAGCCGGGGATTCTCGACTCCTGGGGGACGAACGAGGTGAACGCCGGCAGCGCAGCCTTCTCCAACCGCGGCAACACCAAGTAAAATCCGACCAGTTGCTCTTCGGTGGGTTTGTATCCCTCAAACCGGAGCACATAGTTGCCGAAGGCTAGACAGACTCCGTTGTCCCATTCCACAGCCAACTCGGCCAGTCCAGACGGCTTGGCTTGTACCGGGCGTTCTAGCAAGAAAGCCGCCATAGCGCCCGTGGAATCGGCGTAGCGTTCAGCCAACCCGGTGAACCGCCGTCCTTGGAGTTCATAGATGGCCTTTTCGCCTTCCTCGAACCCGTACTCCTGCCATATGGGATCGTTGCCTGGCTGGTGGCGCTCCCAGCTCACACGCTTGAATCCAAAGAATTCCTCCGGCCAAATCGCCCCGAAAACGGCGACCGTGCCGCTGTACAAAACCACACAAACCCCGAAAACTTTCAAGCGCCGCAGCATTTCTTGTACTTCTTCCCGCTGCCGCACGGGCAAGGATCATTCCGTCCGACTTTCTTCTTCTTGACCGCCGGCTGCGCAGTGGTTGTACCACCCCCAACAAACTGAATCTCTGCTAGCTCCCGCTCTTTCTTCCTCTGGATGTTGCGAGTCAGATCCGCGATCGTATCGGAAGTGCTGACCGGACGCCGCACGGCAGCCCCTACCAGCTCATCCGCAGGCTCCTCCAGTGGCAAGCTGGGTTCTGGAGCCGGGACGTGGGTCACGGCAGGCTGCAGGAAGTAGAGGATCCTTACGGTCTCGTCCTCGATGCGATCCATCATCTCTTGGAACAAAGCGAACGACTCGCGCTTGTATTCCACCAGCGGATCCTTCTGCCCGTAACCGCGCAGGCCTATGCCCTCTTTGAGGTGGTCCATCGACAGCAGGTGATCCTTCCACTGGCTGTCGATAACGCTCAACATGACCAAGCGCTCAGCTTGCCGGAGCGCTTCCGAACCCAGTTGCGCTTCCTTCTCCTCGTACCGCTGTTCCAGAAGCTGGTAAATATATTCTTCGATTTCGGCCCGCGACTTGCCGCCCAACTCTTTGATCGGGATCTTCACTCCAAAGCGGGTGAGGATCTCGGTCTGCAATCCTCTCAGATCCCACTCGTAAGGCTTAACCTCCTCGGAGCAATAGGTGTCGACCAGCGAGACCACGATGCCGCGAACCATCTCGAGGATCCGCGGCTTCATGTTCTTGCCCTCAAGCAGCTCGCGGCGCATGCCATAGACCGCGATCCGCTGCTTGTTGAGCACATCGTCGTACTCCAGCAGGTGCTTGCGGATGGCGAAGTTATGCGCTTCGACCGCCTTCTGCGCCGCTTCGATCCGCTTGGTGATCAGGCGGGATTCTATCGGGACGTCCTCTTCCATACCGAGCCGCAGCATCAAGTTTTGGATGCGGTCGCCACCGAAGATCCGCAGCAGGTCGTCTTGGAGTGACAAGTAGAACCGAGAGCTCCCCGGATCACCTTGGCGACCGGCGCGCCCGCGTAACTGGTTGTCGATCCGCCGCGATTCGTGCCGCTCGGTTCCGATGACGTGCAGGCCGCCCAGGGCTACAACCTCATCATGTTCCTTGTCGCACTGCTCCTTGAACTTCCGGAACAGCTCGTCCCATTTGGCCCGAGGCACGCGGTAAAAGCGGTCGAAGTGCTGGAAGTAATAATAGTTCTCGTCCGGCAGGTAAGCTTCCTGCCCAGGCGGTAAGGGCTCGGCCAACCCTTCCTTCAAGCACGCTTCTTTGGTCATGAATTCAGGGTTTCCGCCGAGCAGGATGTCGGTCCCCCGACCAGCCATGTTCGTCGAGACGGTCACCGCGCCCTTGCGCCCGGCCTGTGCGATGATGTAAGCCTCGCGCTCGTGGTTCTTGGCGTTGAGGACCTCGTGCTTGATCCCCTCCTTCTTGAGCATCCGGGACAGCTTTTCGGATTTCTCCACCGAAACGGTGCCCACAAGCACAGGCCGGCCCTTCTGGTGCCATTCCTTAATTTCACGGACCACCGCGCGGAACTTTTCTTCCTCTGTGCGGTAGACGATGTCGGGATACTCGATCCGGATCAAAGGTCGGTTGGTCGGGATGACCACGACATCGAGGTTGTAGATCTTGCTGAACTCGGCTGCCTCGGTCTCGGCTGTACCGGTCATGCCGGCCAGCTTCTTGTACATGCGGAAGTAGTTCTGGAAGGTGATCGTGGCTAGGGTCTGGTTTTCCCGCTCGATCTTGACGCCTTCCTTAGCCTCGATCGCCTGGTGGAGCCCATCGCTCCAACGCCGCCCGGGCATCAGGCGCCCGGTGAATTCGTCGACGATGATGACCTGGCCGTCCTTCACCACATAGTCACGGTCGCGCTGGAACAACACGTGGGCGCGTAACGCCTGCTCGACATGATGGCGTATGGTGTAGGCCTCAGGATCAGCGCGCTCGTAAAGACCGGGCATGTTGAGGAGCTTCTCCACCTTCAACATGCCCTCCTCGGTCAGAGCCACCGTGCGCCGCTTCTCATCGACGGTGTAGTCGCCCGTCGTGTACCGCTCACCTGGTTCTTTGCCCTCGATCTCCTCGCCACGAACCAGCTTCGGGATGATCGCGTTGATACGGTAATAAAGATCTGTGGACTCCTCGCTGGGTCCGGAAATGATCAGCGGCGTACGCGCCTCGTCAATCAGGATGGAGTCTACCTCGTCGATGATCGCGTAGTTATGTCCGCGCTGGACCATGTCTTCCAGGCGGAACTTCATGTTGTCGCGCAGGTAGTCGAAACCGAACTCGTTGTTCGTCCCGTAGGTAATGTCGGCAGCGTACGCCCGCTTCCGCTCCTGGTCGGTGAGCCCATGCACGATGACCCCGACCTCCAACCCCAGGAAGCGGTAAATCTTCCCCATCCACTCCGCGTCGCGCTTGGCCAGGTAATCGTTGACCGTAACGATGTGCACGCCTTCGCCAGTGAGCGCGTTCAAATAAGCCGGCAGGGTCGCCACCAACGTCTTGCCCTCGCCCGTGGCCATCTCCGCAATTTTGCCCCGGTGCAGAACGATCCCACCCATTAACTGCACGTCAAAATGGCGCATGTTGAGCACGCGCCGCGCTACCTCACGCACCACCGCAAAGGCCTCGATCAGCAGGTCGTCTAATGTGGCTCCGCGGACGAGGCGTTCTTTGAACTCCTTCGTCTTAGCCGCAAGCTCGGCGTCACTGAGCTTGCGCATTTGCGGCTCGAGCTCGTTGATTGCAGCCACGATGGGTTGCATCGCTTTGAGCTCGCGCTCGTTCTTGGTGCCGAAAATCTTGGCGAGAATACGATCAATCATGGCGACAAGCCCAGGCCGCGCGTATTTTCATTGTACTTCACGGTGTTGCACTTACCCGCCAGGAATTCGAATCCTGCGTCACTCGCGGTGCAGCAAGCGCTTGACCGTGCGGAGTAATAGCTGGCGATCGATGGGCTTGGGGACAAATCCCACAAACCCCTCCAGTCGGCATTCCCGTTCAAACGCCTCGGAATAGTTCGCCGTCAAGGCCACGACCGGCGTGCGCTCGTACCCGGCAAGCTGCCGTAGC
>JAUQPO010000316.1 GCA_030550335.1 Acidobacteriota bacterium | reverse complement strand
TGAGCCGGGCGCCCACAGACCGTACTGGGCGTCAAAATACCCTCCGCAAAAGCGCGGCAGCCTCTCCCAGCTGAGGCGGAAGAACTCGGCGAAAACCTCAGCGCAACGCCACAGCAAGCGTTCCGCACGCTCCGGCTCGAGTTCGAGATCCAGGATTGCTTGAGTGTGGCCCCGTAACAGAGCATGCAGGTCCGTCGGTCCTATCTCAGGACTATGACTGACCGGAAACCGGCCCGCCGCGAACTCGACAAGCACGTCGAGAAACTGCAGGTATTTGGCCACCCAGGGGCTTGTAGGGTCGAGCCTGACACTGAGAGCCGAGTCCCAGTCCAGGTTCATTTCCTGGCCCAGAACACTGTCCGGCAAAATCCGCAATCGTGCACCCACCATTCCTGACAACCACGGTATGGCCCCCTGAGCCGGGCAAGCCCCGCGCAAGACGTCGTCGTCCAAGCGGTCCCCTTCTGCGAGGACCCTTTGGTAGTCGGCTAGGAACTCCTGTGGGTCGACCATCGAGGGCAAAAGATCGCCATCCTTGGGCCAGCTGCGGCAGACCGAGAATGCTTCAAAGGGGAACCAACCCAGCAACGAGAAACCCACCAAAGGGCGGCGCGTGTGAGCACGACTCCAGAAGGCCAGATACCGGTCAACCTTGGCCGGATCGTTCCCAAATGGAAATCGACTAGCTTTGTTCTCTGGCGTTGAACCTGAGGTCATCGTTCGGAGCTCCCAGCTGATCACGCACCAGTCTAATTGCGCAGGCAACGACGTATGGGGCCGGCCAGCGATTCCGGACGCGACCTAAAATGAGAGAACGATCCCACCTGCCGTCACCGGCGTATCCACCAACGAGTTTGGGAGGTCGCGAATGACCCGGCGCGAGTTTCTCGCAGCCACAAGCACTGTAGCTTTGGCCGCTCGCAGCGCCTCGCCGAATGACCAGATCGTCGTGGGCATGATCGGTCTTGGAGGTCGCGGGCGAGCTTTGTTGCAGAAGCTTCTCACCTTGAAAGATGTGCGGATCGGCTACTTGTGCGATCCCGACCAATCGGCTTTAGAACGTGCGGAAGCCATCCTGCGCGAGCAGTCTGCCCCCGCTGCCAGAACCACTACCGATATGCGCCGCATTTTCGAAGATCCGGAAGTCCACGCCGTCTTCATCGCTACACCCGATCACTGGCACGCGCCAGCTACCATCCTCGCCTGCGAAGCTGGCAAGGACGTCTACGTCGAAAAACCGGCTTCGCATAATATCCGCGAAGGCCGGCTGATGATCGAAGCGGCTCGTCGAACGGGACGGATCGTTCAGGTCGGCATGCAATCTCGAAGCCGGCCTTGTGTGCTGCGCGCCATCGAGTTCGTGCGTTCAGGCAAGATTGGCAAGGTCTTGATGGCCAAGGCATGGAACGTGCAGCTGCGACGCAACATTGGCCACAAACCAGACGGGCCTGTACCTCCGGGCGTCGATTACGAGATGTGGCTGGGACCGGCGCCCTGGATTCCTTTCAACGAGAATCGGTTTCATTACAACTGGCATTGGCACTGGCACTTCGGTACGGGTGATGCGGGCAATGACGGCGTGCACCAGATCGACATTGCTCGTTGGGCCCTGGGCGTCGACTACCCGCTGAAGGCCAGCGGCATGGGGCGCAAGATTTTCTTCGACGACGACCAGCAGACGCCGGACACCATGAACGTTACTTTCGAGTACACCGACAAGGCCATGATTTGGGAGATGCGTATCTGGAATCCGTACGGAATGGAGGGCGTCGACAACGGCGTGGCTATCTATGGCACCGAGGGGATGGTGCAGATCGGCCGATGGGATCGACGGTGGGGCTACAAGGTTTTCGATCGAAAGGGAACTCTAGTCTTCCATGACGACCGCAACGAGCCTGACGAGCACGTCGAAAACTTCCTGAGCTGCGTCCGAAGCCGCAAGACACCGAACGCCGACATCCTCGACGGTCACCTGTCAGCGCTCCACGCGCACCTGGCAAACATCGTGGCTCGTGTGGGCCGCAACGTGACTTTCGACCCGGAAACCGAAACGATCCCCAATGACCCGGAAGCCAATCGGTTGACGCGGCGCGTTTACCGGGAGCACTGGGCTACGCCCAAAGATCCTATGTGCAGCTGCGTTTGAGAGGGACGACACACAGGACCGGCGAGAAAGACAGCGATTGCGAAGAGATCAGAATAGTCCTGGGCGCTGCGCGATCTCATGCGGCGGCGCAGCAGCCTGAAATGTGCGTAGGGGCGCTGAGGACGTGCTTTTGCGGGCGGTTGCACACTTGGGCTGGGGAAATGCGCCACGCGGCTTTGCAACTAGCTGAGGGGAAAGGAAGAGTTGTGAGGCTCCTGGCCAGGCGCATAGCGGGCTTGGAGTGAAGTGCATCAACGCACATCACTGGGCGTCTCTGGGGCGTGAAAAGGCGAGCCCGTCGGGGAATGAAGGACGGAGTGTTTGGGGATACGTACCAGTGGAGCGTGGGCTTTAGCGTTATAGCCCTTGACAGGAGCCCCGCCTTGATGTACAGATCATTTCGACGGGGATCGTAGGACTCCGACTACGAGGCTTACCAAAAAGGGGGAACAATGTGCATGCTGAACAATCGCCTTAGCCGTTTGTTTCCGCGTTTGGCAGCCGCGGCCGTGTTTTGTGCACTTCTAGCCACTCAGCTCAGCCCGCCTGCCAACGCCCAAGTGCTCTATGGCTCGATCGTGGGCAACGTCACCGACCAAACGGGTGCCGCCGTACCCGACGCTACGGTCACGGTGACACACCGTGAAACTGGCGCTACCCGTACCACCACCACGACGCCCGCTGGCACATACTCCTTGCCGAACCTCCCCAGTGGCACCTACGAGGTCCGCATTTCCAAGGAGGGTTTTCAAACCTTTACCCAACGCGACGTGGCCGTGACGATCAACGCGGTGACGCGCGTGGACGCCACCTTGAACGTTGGGACAGTTACAGAGTCAGTGGTAGTGGAGGCCTCTGCAGTCACGCTACAAACTGACCGGGCCGAGGTCAGAGCGGAGCTCTCTTCCCGGGCACTGGAAAACCTCCCTGTGCCTCCCGGCCGGAACTATCAACAGTTGTTCCGCCTACTGCCTGGTTTCACTCAGCCGCGCAACGCCCATTCGATCCCGTCCAACCCTTCCCGGTCACTTCAGTACGAAGTTAACGGAACGGTGTCCGCCTCGAATAACGTTCGTCTAGACGGTGCCACGCAATACAACGTCTGGCTGCCTCACATCACAGCTTACGTGCCTGCGCTCGAATCTATCGAAGTGGTCAACGTGGTGACCAATAGCTTCGACGCAGAACAAGGCCTCGCCGGTGGCGCAGCGATCAACGTTCAGATCAAGAGCGGGACTAACGAAGTACATGGCTCGCTCTTCGAGTACCACAACGACAACAAGACCAAAGCGAAGTATTTCTTCACTCCTCCAAACGAGAGAAACCCGAAGTACATCTTCAACCAGTTTGGTGGAACACTGGGCGGCCCGATCAAGAAGAACAAGCTCTTCTATTTCGCAAGCTATGAGGCAACAATCATCCGGTCCTTGGCCGCAGGTCTATATACCGTCCCGACGGCGTTGACCCGGCAGGGCATCATGACCGAATCCGACCGCGCCATCTACGACCCGGCCACGGGTAACCCCGATGGCAGTGGTCGCACGCCTTTCCCTGGCAACACGGTGCCACCAAGCCGCTTCGACCCGATCATCCTAAAGTTAGTGAAACTCACACCTATGCCCACTAACCCAACGGCTTTCACTAACAATTATTACTCCACGGCGTCGCATAGCTTTGACCGGCACACTTTGGACACAAAGTTTAATTGGAATGCCAGCGATCGGTTCACTACGTACTTCCGCTACAGCTATCTGAATTACGATCAGTACACAGAGCGGGCCTTCAAGGAACTCGGAGGCCCGCCGATCGCCGGTGGTGGCGGAAACCCAGGAAAGGGCTTCGGGGGGACCCACAGTGGCACTTGGTCTATGACTTATGTCTTCACCCCGACGTTTATCATCGACGCCAATGTGGGTGTCACCGTTATGGATACGAACTCAGAGCAGCAACGGCTCAACGAAAAGCTCGGATTGGACTTCTTGGGCATTCCCGGAACAAATGGGCCACGGCGCTTTGAGGGGGGCTGGCCTCGTTTCCAGATCAGCGGATACACGAGCCTCGGGGAATCTGAAGG
>JAUQPO010000315.1 GCA_030550335.1 Acidobacteriota bacterium | reverse complement strand
GCTGAAGGTTGAAATTCCACTGCTGCGCGTACGGCTGCGGCGGCCGCCGCTCATAACCCGAAAACGTCAGCCCCGTCGCCCTCTCCAACGTCAGCGACTCCGGCTTGGGTCCTTCCGCAAACAAAAAGGCCGGTTCGGTAGGGGTAGAAGTCTGTTGGATCATGTACGCGAACGGGGGATTGGTGATGAGCAACCCACTGTCGCCAGATGGTTCCACATACCCGTAAAAGATTCCGTACCCAGAGCGGATGACCGTCCGGGGCGTCAGTTCAAAAGCCAGGCCGAGGCGTGGCATGACGTTGTTGGTGTCGGTAGCGATGGTAGCCCGGCGCATGCGCCCAGTGCCCTCTTGACCTGCCAGGATCAGCCGCGCCTTATCCGGCCCCTCCTCCAGCAGAAAGTTCCCCATCCGGTCGTACCGGTCAATCCACGGCAAGCTCACTTCGTAACGCACGCCAAGATTCAGCGTCAGGCGCCGCGTCAACTTGTAGTCGTCCTGCACATAAGCCCCGATGTTCCAAGCGCGCAGATTGACCTGCAACCGTGGCGACCAGGTGAACTCGTTCACCCAACCGAGCAGAAAATCCGCTACAGCATCGCCAGTGAACCGGCCGTTGAAGTTGAACACCCCGACCTCATGCCGGATGTTGAAGATGTTGTTCTGAGAACCCAGAACCTGAATTCCCGATTTGACCGTGTGACGGCCTCGGGTCCAGCTCAGATCGCCAGCCAGCTGCCGATTCTGAGAGTCGCGGTCCACGCCGTTGAAGGGTCCCAAACCCAAGCCACGATAGCCGGTCAGGGTGATGGAGGCGAAGCCACCGGGCTGGGTGTGGTCGACCGCAGGGATGCCGAATAAGGCGTTCCAGTTCTCCTTTCCTGCGGCCGCTGGATTCTGGCGCCTGTAGCCAGCATAGTTCCAGCCCACGCGAGCGTTGGCCAACAACTTGGGCGTAAGGACACGAGTCCAATTCATGCCAAGGTTCCACCCAGCGACCGACCAATCGTAGCCTCCGGAGCCAAAAGCAGGTGGCGGAAGATTCAAGACAGCCGGTACCCTCCGCACGTTGCGCCTCACGTGCAGGAACGCCTGATCGCGAGCCGTCACCGCGTGATCCAGTCGCAGGCCGAAATTGTTGTCGTTCTGCTCTCGCCGCGGCTGGTAAGTGAAGTTGGAGGCCAAGCCCGAAGCTTTGGGCTCGGGGTAGAGAGTGATCAAAAGGCTGGCCAAAGGATCCATGCGCTCGGCAGGGATCATGTTGTCCGGGAAGGGATGGCCAGTTAGTGGGTCGCGAATCACCTTCGCAGGCAAAAATTCGCTGAAGTCGCCCTGGCGCATCTTGAGTGTGGGGATGGTACTGACGATGGTGGCTGACTCCCGGACCCGCGTACCTTCGTAATCAGCGAAGAAGAATGTGCGGTTTCGGATGGCCGGTCCACCCACCGTGAATCCAAATTGATTGCGTTTGAACGGAGGCTTAGGCTTGTCGGGCGGGTCGAAAAAGTTCCTTGCGTCCAGCCTTTCGTTCCGCAGGAACTCATAGAGGGTCCCGTTGAAGCGATTCGTCCCCGCCCTGGTGACCAGGTTCACTACAGCCCCTAAGGCCCGGCCAAACTCGGCGGCGTAAGCATTGGTTTGGATTTTGAACTCTTCGATTGCGTCG
This sequence comes from Acidobacteriota bacterium, assembly GCA_030550335.1. Taxonomy (GTDB): domain Bacteria; phylum Acidobacteriota; class Terriglobia; order Bryobacterales; family Bryobacteraceae; genus JAUQPO01. The sequence continues at coordinate 2,556 of JAUQPO010000315.1, read as the reverse complement.
ACGGAAGGCTTGACAGTCTCACTGCGATGCTGCGCCCCAGCCAACTCGACAGGGTTGTTATCGAACCCATTGAGCAAGAAATTGTTTTGTGTAGCTCGCTGTCCGGCGGTGCTGAAGCCACCGTAGCGGCCACCGGAAGGCGGCTCTGCAACGCCTGCGGCCAGCAAAGCCATGCGCAGATAGTCGCGCCCATCCAACGGCAAGTCAGTGATCCAACGGCCCCCAATCACCTGTCCCAGGCTCGCTTCCACCTGGCTGACTAGCGGCGCTGGGGCCCTGACCGAAACCTCCTCGGTGAGCTGACCCACCTCAAGTGTGAAGTTCAACGCCGCACGTTGGTCTACCTGGAGCCGGATCCCCGTTCGAGTGGAAGGCCGAAACCCCTCTCGCGTAACCGTTACCCGATATTCTCCTGGCGGGAGCAACGACGCCGTGTAGTAGCCTGATTCGTCCGTATAGGTCTGGCGAGTCAATCCAGTAGCCAAGTTTCTAATGACGACTTCCGCTCCGGCGATTGGTGCACCAGTCGCGTCGGTGACTTTTCCAGTAATCTGGGCAGTCTGAGCCAAGCCCACAACTGCCGCGGAGAGGAAGAGAAACACGAGAAGTTCGCCACAACCCTTCCTTCGCATAACGCCTCCCACGACTTGACGCAGCGTCTGGTCGACCAGGCGAAACGATCCTCTAGGGGACCCCGCCTCCAACGTGCCACCGTTCGCATCCAACCATGTGGGCACGCTGAAGCAGCTCTCGCATAGCCATGATAAGCAAGCGACGCATTCCGATGCGGTAGGATACTGGAAACAAGGGCCCCAGAAGTAGCCAGGACCATGCACGAGAGTGGAGTTTTCGCTAGTCTTTTACAGGAACTCGAACGACTGGTGGCCGAGAACCAAGCGAAGCGAGTCTCGGCAATCGAGCTGGTAGTGGGAGCCCTCGAGACTTCAGACGACGAGCATTTACGTGAACACTTTCGAATGGCCTCGCAAGGCACGATCGCAGAGGGAGCTGAGTTGACGCTGGTTCGAGACCCCAACCCTTTGTCTACAGGCTTCGTACTCCGCTCGGTTGAACTGGAGACTTGAACCCAGCACGGTACAGGATCGAGTTACAAGGTGTCCTGCAAGGCGTAGGCTTTCGTCCGTTCGTGTACCGCCTGGCCCAGCAGTTAGGGCTGAGGGGTTCGGTCCGAAATACGGGCTCCGGAGTGATCGTGGAAGTCGAGGGCCCAGCAGAATCCCTCCAAGCGTTTCTTGCTCGATTGGAGGCAGAACGGCCGCCCGCCAGCGTCATCTTGGCACGAAGGATCGTCGAGCTACCCGCTATTGGGGATGAGGAATTCCGGATCGAACCCAGCCAGCAGGAAGCCGATAAACTTGCCGGCCTGCTGCCAGACCTAGCCACGTGCACGGATTGCCTCCGGGAGTTGTTCGATCCCAGCAACCGTCGCTATCTCTATCCCTTCATCAACTGCACCCAGTGTGGACCCCGTTACACGATCATCCGCGCGATCCCATATGACCGGCCCAATACAACGATGCACGAGTTCCGCATGTGTGAGGATTGTTCCCGGGAGTATCATGACCCCGCCGATCGACGATTTCACGCCCAACCGGTGGCGTGCCCGGCCTGTGGTCCCCAGCTGAACTTGCCCCTGGAAGAAGCTGCCGAGTGCTTGCGGCAAGGCAAGATTGTGGCGTTGAAGGGCATCGGTGGATTCCAGCTATTGGTGGATGCACGGAACGAACAAGCCGTAGCCCGGCTCAGAGAACGCAAGCGACGGCAGGCGAAACCCTTCGCCTTGATGATGGCCTCCCTAGACCAAGTACGGCGCTATTGTTACGTGAGCGCTGAGGAAGAGTGGGTGCTCCAGTCTCCGGCTGCGCCCATTGTGTTACTTCGCCCGAAGCCCGGTCATGACATCGCACCAGCGGTAACGTGCGGTTCACCATATCTGGGGGTCATGTTGCCGTATTCGCCTCTGCACCACTTACTGATGCGAGCGTTTCCGCACCCGGTGGTCGCCACGAGTGGCAACCGGAGCGAAGAACCCATAGCCATCGACAATCGCGAAGCATTGGAGCGCTTGGGGGACATTGCTGACACGTTCCTGATGCACGATCGTCCGATCGCGCGGCCATGCGATGACTCGGTGGTGCGTGTCAGCCGCGGCGAGCTGGTGATTTTGCGCCGGGCCCGGGGCTATGCGCCCTTGCCGATCTGGGTAGGGATCGACTTGCCAAAGGTGCTCGCTGTGGGAGCTCACCTGAAAAACACGGTGGCTATCGCAGTAGGCCAGCAGGTTGTTCTGAGCCAGCACGTGGGTGACTTGGACACCTATGAATCCCGACTGGCATTCGAAAAAGCCATCAGAGACCTGTGCACGTTATACGACTTCGAGCCAGAGCTGGTGGTCTGTGACCTGCACCCCGACTACTACTCTACGCAGTGGGCACGAAGCGGTCCTTATCCTGTGGTCGGCGTACAACACCACCGAGCGCATGTGGCCGCCTGTGCGGCAGAAAACCAGCTCCGAGAAGCTTATCTCGGCGTAGC
>JAUQPO010000025.1 GCA_030550335.1 Acidobacteriota bacterium | reverse complement strand
GGGGTCGTTGTTTTTCCTGGAAGCAATTGTGACCACGACGCCTGGTATGCCATCACGGCTAACTTAGGGCAGAAAGCGGAGTTCATCTGGCACCAGGACACGCGCCTCGGCGACGTGGACGCTGTGATCCTGCCCGGTGGGTTCTCCTACGGGGACTATTTACGGTGCGGTGCGATCGCCAAATTTTCGCCGGTCATGGCGGCAGTGAAGAAGTTCGCGGCCGAGGGCGGCTTGGTTCTCGGCATCTGCAATGGGTTTCAAATCCTTGTGGAGAGTGGCTTACTGCCCGGGGCGTTGGTGCGCAATCGCACGTTGAAGTTCATCTGTAAGCCGGTGGCTTTGCGCGTGGAAACCACCGATTCGCCTTTTACTTGCCGCGCCTCCAAGGGGCAGATCCTGACCATCCCGATCGCTCACGGCGAGGGTTGTTACGTAGCTGATCAGCGGACTTTAGACGAGCTAGAAGCAGAAGATCGTGTGGTGTTCCGGTACCTGGACAACCCCAATGGTTCGATGCGCGATATTGCCGGCATACTGAACCGCGAGCGCAACGTACTGGGAATGATGCCTCACCCGGAGCGGGCTTCGGATCCTTTGATGGGATCGATCGACGGGCGGGTGATCTTTGAATCCATGATGGCAGCAGTAGCGGTGCGGCGATGAAAATCACGCCGGAAGTCATCAAAGCTCATCAGCTCACCGACGACGAGTATCGGAGGATCGTAGAGATCCTGGGCCGCGAGCCGACGTACACCGAGTTGGGAATCTTTAGCGTGATGTGGAGCGAGCATTGCTCGTACAAAAGCTCGCGGCTCCACTTGCGCAAGCTACCCACTCGTGGGCCGAGGGTGCTGCAAGGACCGGGAGAGAACGCGGGTGTGGTGGACATCGGTGGGGGTTACGCCATCGTCTTCAAGATCGAGTCCCACAACCACCCGAGTTTCATCGAACCGTTCCAAGGAGCGGCGACGGGTGTAGGCGGGATCTTGCGGGATGTATTCACCATGGGCGCGCGCCCGATTGCGGTGATGGACGCTCTGCGCTTCGGGCCACTCCGGGATCCGCACTTCGGGTGGCGTAACCGGAGAATTCTGGAAGGCGTGGTGGGAGGCATTGCTCACTACGGCAACTGCTTCGGCGTGCCCACGGTGGGCGGCGAGACGGTGTTTGAGGAATGTTACAGCCATAACCCCCTAGTCAACGTGTTTGCCCTGGGCGTGGCTCGCCACGACGAGATTTTCTACGCGCGAGCTCACGGCGTGGGGAATCCCGTAATTTACGTTGGTGCCAAGACGGGTCGGGACGGCATCCACGGCGCGTCGATGGCCTCGGCTGAGTTCGGCGAAGACGCATATCAAAAACGGCCGAACGTCCAAGTGGGAGATCCGTTCCTCGAAAAGCTCTTGCTAGAGGCCTGCTTGGAGGCAATGCGCACCGGGGCCATCGTGGGGATCCAAGATATGGGAGCCGCTGGGCTGACCTGTTCGACCTGCGAAATGGGGAGCCGCGCCGGCACAGGCATCGAGATTGAGCTGGATCGCGTGCCCCAGCGCGAGCAGGCAATGACGGCCTACGAGATTATGCTCTCGGAATCCCAAGAGCGGATGCTCCTGGTAGTGGAGAAGGGGCGTGAGCAAGAGGTCTTCGCCATCTTCCGCAAATGGGGGCTGGATGCCGTAGCCATCGGTGAAGTGACGGCCGACGGCATGTTGCGGGTCAAGCATCACGGTCAGGTCGTCGCGGAAATCCCGGCACGCGCCCTAGCCGAGGAAGCACCCGTCTATGATCGGCCTTACACCGAACCTTACCGCACTGCCCCGATGGATCCCCCGCAGTTTGCTAGCCAGGACCTGGCGGCGGACCTGGTGGCAGTCATCACTTCGGAGAACCTCTGCTCGAAGCGGTGGATCTGGGAGCAATACGACTACATGGTTCGAACGAACACGATCGTCGGGCCCGGGGCGGACGCGGCCGTGTTGCGCATTAAAGAAGCGGGCGTGGCCGTGGCCATGAGTCTGGATGGCAACGAGCGCTATTGCTACTTGGACCCGTACCTCGGTACAAAACTCATCGTCGCTGAGTGTTGCCGGAACTTGTCCACGGTGGGTGCCACGCCCATCGCGGCGACCAACAACCTAAACTTCGGCAACCCAGAGCGGCCGGAGATCATGGCCCAGCTGGTGAAAGCCATTGAGGGGTTGGCCGAAGCGTGCACGGCCTTCGAGACGCCCATCACAGGGGGCAACGTCAGCCTGTACAACGAAACGCTGGGACAGCCCATCTATCCGACGCCTGTTGTGGGAATCGTGGGGCTGTTGCCCATCCGGGTGCCGCCGCCGGTGGAGTTCCCCGAGCCGGGCCTGGCGGTGATGTTGCTAGGAGGGTTTGGCCAATGTGATGAGGTTCGGTTCGGGGGCACCGAGTATGCGAAGGTGGTGGTGGGGCAGATTTGGGGTTTGCCGCCAGAGTTGGATCTGGAATACGAGAAGCGAGTTCAGGCGGCGACCCGGGAGCTGGTCAATTTGGGCTTGCTTCGCTCCGCTCACGACCTGAGCCGGGGAGGGCTTGGAGCGGCGCTAGCGCGTTGCAGCTTTGGTGCGGCGACTATCGGTGCGCAGGTGGATCTCCAAGCGGAGGGTCGGCTGGAGCTTGCGTTGTTCCACGAAGCGCCCTCGCGGGTGCTGGTGACCACGGCCGAGCCGGGCGCGGTGATGGACGTGGCGCGCCGGTATGGGATCCAAGCCCCGGTGATCGGCATCACCCAGGAACGGTGGCTGGAAGTTCGGCATGGAGGAAAGACGGTCATACGCCTGGACGTAGAGTGGCTTCGCCAAGAATGGGAAATGGCTCTGCCACGAACGCTGGCCAGTTGGACTGCGGTGCGGGAGCTCGCACCCGGGAGGTGAACCATGCTGGACCGGTTTCGCGAGGAATGCGGTGTGGTGGCGGTCTACGGTCATCCGGAAGCCGCTAATTTGGCTTATTTGAGTCTGCACGCCCTCCAGCACCGGGGACAGGAAAGCGCGGGTATTGCGGTTTCTGACGGTCGGCGAGTGGCTTGCCACAAGGCGCTGGGCCTGGTGGCGGACATTTTCACTCCCGAAGTGGTGGGGCGGTTGCGCGGTCACCTGGCGATTGGCCACACGCGGTACTCGACGGCGGGCGACACCCTCCTAGAAAATGCGCAGCCGCTGTTCGTGATGTGCAATAAAGGGCCGATTGCGATCGCTCATAACGGTAACCTGACCAACGCGGGGGAGATCCGCAGGGAGCTGGAGCGGGACGGATCCATCTTTCAGGGAACCAACGACACGGAAGTGATCTTGCACCTGATCGCGCGCTCCCGCGAGTCGACGCTGGCGGCCGCCCTGCGCGAAGCCTTGTTGCAACTCGACGGCGCCTTCTCGCTGGTGCTTTTGTCCCGCGAAGAAATCATTGTGGCGCGCGACCCGCACGGCTTCCGCCCCTTGGCCATGGGCCTACTTGAGCTTTCCGGCGGTCGGATGTGCTATTGCTTCGCCTCGGAAACCTGCGCCTTTGACCTGATTGGGGCCGTGTATGTGAGCGAGGTGGAGCCGGGCGAGATGATCATCGTGGGACCGAACGGTATGACGCGGCAACGCTACACGCCGCCTAAGCCCTGCGCCCACTGCGTATTCGAGCACGTTTACTTCGCACGGCCGGACTCGCTGGTGTTTGGTCGCTCCGTGCATTTGTCACGGGAGCTCATGGGGCGACTGTTGGCCTTGGAACACCCCGCGGACGCAGACATAGTGGTACCTGTACCTGACTCGGGGGTTCCGGCAGCCTTGGGCTACGCGGACGAATCCGGAATCCCTTACCGCCCGGCATTGATCCGCAATCACTACGTGGGGCGGACGTTCATCGAACCTACGCAAGCTATTCGCGACTTTGGCGTCAAGCTCAAGCTGAATCCGATCCGGCATTTGCTCGAGGGCAAGCGAGTGGTTCTGGTGGATGATTCGATCGTGCGTGGCACGACGAGCCGGAAGATCGTGCGGATGGTGCGCAATGCTGGAGCGCGGGAGGTGCACGTACGCATCTCTTGCCCGCCGACCATCTCGCCCTGCTATTACGGCGTCGACACACCCAGCAAGCGTGAGCTGATCGCTGCCAACGCCTCGGTGGAGGACATCCGCAAGTTTATCGAAGCCGACAGTCTAGGCTACCTTTCGCTATCGGCGCTCCAAAAGGCTGTCGACGACGAGAGGCGCATCCAGCACTGCTACGCATGCTATACGGGCGTGTATCCCACGGAGCTGGTCAACATCGAGGAGCTCTCGGTGCCCAAAGACCGGCGCTGGTGAGCTTCGGTAGGTCTCGCATCTGGCGCAGCCAGCGTGGGGTTGCTGACTTTGTGCTTAGAGAACGAGGGGAAACAGCGAGTGGCTCAGGGCTGGGGCGAACGGGTTCGTCCGGGCACCCACCAGGAGCGGCTGGCGTACACCAATCACGGGTTAACCCAGCTCGGTGGCGAGAGCGATCTAATCGGCTTCAGGCAAGTCGCTTTGAGGCCTGCGTTCACCTGAACTGCGGGCGTGTGAGCGCGGCTCTGGCGGGCAGGCTGAGCACGCACAACCGAACCCACCCCACCGAGCTAGCCACAATACGCCTACGAGAACGAGCACGACCCACAGAATCTCCACCTCGATTCCTCCTTCGAGGAGGAAGATGCGGCACCCCTGGGCTTGGTGTCAGGATACAGCTTCAGCGCCGGCCAACGGAGTGTCGGATGGCCGAAGGAGTTGTTCGACGCGACGCCGGAGTAGTTCAGTGAATTGGTGAACATCTGTTTCTCGGAATCCTGCCGTCTCTACGGCCTCGCCGATACGCAGGTTCACTGTACCAGGCCGCACATGGATCGAACCCAAAGGCAGGCACTCGTTCGTGCCTAGTAGAGCTAGCGGCACTACCGGAACGCGCGTTTTCAGAGCCAAGTGTGCGGCTCCGGGTTTGAATCGGCCGAGTCCTCGGCGCGACCGCGTCCCCTCGGCGAAGATCAGCACCGAAATGCCCTGGCGGAGGAGTTGCTCGGCTTGGTGGAGTGCTCGGGCGGCGAGCAAGCGGTGCTCGCGGATCACTGCCACGTGCTTGCCGAAGTACAGGTTCCAGCCAACGAAGGGTGTGCGGAATAAAGACCGCTTGGCGAGGAAGCGGAAGGGCAAGCGGAGGCTCGCCAGCATTACCGGGATGTCCAACATGCTCAAGTGATTGGCCACCAGCACGTAGCTACGGTTGTGGGGCAGACGGCGTGCTCCCTCAATGACGACCTTGACTCCGGAGAGCCGTAAAAAGAGCCGCGAGCAGAATGCGGCAATGGCCTGGTGCGTTCGGCCTTGACGATCGAACGGAGCGGCCAGTAAACTCCATAGGCCAACGATCAAAGTCAGGACGACGGCGCTCAAGTCGGTGACGAAGAGGATGCGGAGCGCCACGGCGAGCTGTTTGATCCAGTGCATCATAGTGTAAGCAACGCGCGGGCTTCGCCCACCAAGCGCAGCGAGCCGGTCACCACGATCACGTCAGTGGGCTCGGCCTGCTCGATCCATCCTAGAATGTCCGCCACGCTGTCGGCGGTCTGTACATCTCGATGATCTCTGAAAAAGTGGTTCAGGGCGGCTGCGGTGCTGACGCCCCGCTGTGGATCGACCGGCACGAGTAGCAAGCGAGTGGCGAGGTTACTCAGAATCCCTGCGACTTCGTCCAGGGCTTTGTCGCGCATACTCCCCCAAGCCACCCAGATGCGTCGGCCCGGGAAAAAGCGGTTCAGGTAAGCGGCCAACGCGCGCATGCCAGCGGGGTTGTGTGCCCCATCCAGGAGCACGAGTGGGCTTTGGCGGACGACCTCCAAACGTCCAGGCCACCGAGCTAAGGCTATACCGTGGCGGATCGCCTCTGGGTCGAGCCCCAATTGCCACAATGCAGCTGCGGCGGTGATCGTATTGTCCACCTGGTGCTCCCCTCGGAAGGGGCAGTGTAAGTCAGTCAGGATGGGCTTACCGTGGGGGCCGCGTAGGTCGAACCAGCTCTGATCCCGTTCCAGCCGCAAGCGGCTCAGCTGCCACTCACGGCAATCCACCCATGGGCAGTTTTGGGCCAGAGCCAATTGGATCAGCACGCTCGAAGCCTCCCGTCGCTGCCGCCCGATCACCACAGGCACCCCGGGCTTGATGATCCCACCTTTTTCCCAGGCGATCGCTTCAATACTCCCACCTAGCTGGTGCTCATGGTCGTAATCGACCAGGGTGATTACGGAGAGCTCCGGACGCAGGACGTTGGTCGCGTCGAGCCGACCTCCCAATCCGACTTCCACGACCGCCCATTCGACGCCGAGCTCGCGGAACAACAGGAACCCCATAGCGGTGAGGGTTTCGAAGAAGCTAAGGCGGACCGGGAAGTCGGTGTAGGCCTCCAGCTGGGCGACCGCCCCCGAGACTTGCTCGAACGCCCAGGCGAATTGCTCCGGGCTCACCGGTTGCCCGCCTACGCACACGCGTTCGCGTACGTCGACCAGGTGGGGGGAGGTATACAGGCCGGTGCGCAAGCCCGTGTGGCGGAGCGCGGACTCGATCATGGCACAAACCGAACCTTTTCCGTTTGTGCCGGCTACGTGGATGGACCGAAAGGCAAGGTGAGGATTACCGAGGTGTTCGAGCACGAGCCTGATGCGATCCAACCCGAGCTGGATGCCCCGGCTTTCGTTGCCCAGTCGGTACAAGGCTTGCACTGCTTCCGCGTAGGTGAGCATGGACGAGCGGCGTATTCTGAACCCTCCTTCGTCCGTTCCCGACCTCATTCAAGGCCCGCGAGCGAACCGGTTCGGTTCCCCGTGTCAGACAACGGGCTGTCGTTTTTAGTTTCCCATGGAGGCTACGGCGCCTAAACTGGGGGTAGCCAGCGAAGAGTCTGGCGAAGAGGAGGCATAGCGCCATGGCCATAGTGCCACGACTGGAACAATACCTGCGCGAGCAGCAGGTTGAGTATACTCATCACACCCACCCGCCTACCTACACTGCCCGGGAAACGGCGCGCGCCGAGCACATCCCGGAGCATCGCTTCGCTAAAGCTGTGGTGTTTTCGAGTGAGGAGGGGTATGCCATGGCCGTCCTACCAGCCGACTACGTCGTGGATCTGCAAGAGCTCCGTGCAGCGTTGGGCCTCCAGCGGGTTCGCCTGGCGACCGAGGCGGAGCTGGCCGAGCTGTTTGCGGACTGCGAGCTGGGGGCGATGCCGCCGCTGGGCAATTTGTATCAAATGCCGACTTATCTGGAGAGCAGCCTCCTCGAAGAGGAGGTGATCGGCTTTCACGCAGGGACGCACCGCGATGTAGTCTACATGCGCATGGCTGACTTCCGGCGGCTGACGGAGCCTGTAATCCTCCACTTTGCCCGGCTCGCGGGTGCCTGATCGGCACCAGGGCTGGTCAACGTAGGCCCTCGGCCTGGATCACCCGGCAAAATGGGTTGCGGGATCGTCTTTCCCGCCCTGCCTAGCGTCTATTTGGACGCGAGGGATAACCTCTAGCTGAAGCTGAGCCAGCGTGAGTGGGCCGACGCCAGAGGATCGAGAGCTGGTCCGGCGGGCGCGCAAAGGCGACCGGACTGCGTATAACGCCCTGATTGCGCGGTGGGAGACTCGTGTCTACACGTACCTGCTCCGTTTGGTGGGAGATCCCGACGAGGCGCTGGACCTCTGCCAGGAGGTCTTCCTCAAGGGGTTCGAAAACCTAGGGCGGCTCAGACAGGCTGAGCGCTTCGGGTCGTGGCTTTTTCGGATCGCGCACAACGAAGCGTTCTCGGCCTTGAGGCGCCGCCGGGAGACCGTCGAAATCGAGGACCGCCCCACGCGACGAGCACCGTATGAGCTGGCCGCCGTCGAAGCCGCGCTCGCCGTTGAGGCGGCCTTGAACCGCCTGTCGGCGGAGCAGCGCGAAGCCGTCCTACTGAAGCTGTATCACGGGTTCAAGTTCGAAGAGATCGCCGAGATGCTCGGTTGCCCCACGTCCACTGTCAAGTCGCGCGTGTACGCGGGCTTGGAGGCCCTCAAGCAGGCGTTGGCTCCAGTGAACTTGCGAGGTGAGTCATGAACTGCGGGGAGTTCGATCTGAAGGGATACTTTCTTGCGGAGCTCCCGGAGGAGGAAACGGCGCGTATCCAGGCACACCTGGAGCACTGCAATCGCTGCCGGCAGGAACTGGAGCAGTTGCAGCGGGTCAAGCGGTCCATTGAGAGCTTGCCCGAACTGTCGCCTCCGGCGCGGATTCGAGTATTGGTACCGGTGGTGGACCGTCGGTTTTGGCTATGGTGGCCGGTCCCGGCAGCGATCGCCCTGGCAGGTCTGCTGGTCGCGTTGGCGATTGCTTGGCACGGTTACGTGCAGCGGCCCAACTTAATGGTGGCTCAGGTGCCGCAGATCGATCGCGAGCTGGTGCGTCAGATCGTCGCTGAAGAGATCGGGCGCCAGTCAGAGCTTTGGAAGCAGCGCTTGGTAGCTGAGCTCGATCGGAAGCAACAGGAGCGGACGGCGGCAATGATCCGGGATTTGGAGTACCGCTTGGATGTGGCCCGGCGAGCGGACCAGGTGGCCATTGCGGAGACGCTGGAGGTCCTGTTGAAGCGGTTGCAGGTATTGCAACTGGCGAGTGCTTGGCAAAGTGGAGGCCAGCCGTGAACCGCCCGATCCATCTCATCTTGTTAGGGTTCTTCTGCTGGGCAGGCCTGGCAGAAGCAGCCACGGGCGTCAGCAGGGGGCAACTGGTCCAGCTGGAGCGCTGGTTCGACAAAAGGATTCAGACCCATAGCCTCGATGACCCTATGGATCTTTTGGGGACGACCCGAGCGGTGTACCTGGAAGGCTATGGTGTGGTTTTCACGGCGGAGGTGAATTTAGTGGCTTCGGCTGTGGTCACACCTTTTCGACCCGCCTTCACACCGGAAGAGGTCGCGCGGCTGCGGCAGAAGAAACTGGCCCGCCTCGAAGACCTCAAGCGCTTGATGCTAGAGATGATGGTGGAGGCGGCCAGGCGGTTGAATAGCTTGAGTCCGGACGAGCGGATTGTGGTCGCCGTGTCGTTGTTTCGATATTCGTGGGAAGACGCAAGGGGATTACCGGCACAGCTGCTGCTGCAAGCACCGCGAAATGTCCTACTAACCCAAAGCGGGGAGCCTACGGACTGGGCGAAGTTGCTCGCGGTCGTCCAAATGAAGGAGTTTTGACCCTACCCGAATTCGTGCGGAGGAGCGGGGAGGTTATGCGGCTTGGCCAGATGTTGATCGAGCGGGGCTTGATTAGCCCGGAGGAATTGGCGACGGCCTTGGAAATCCAAAAGGAGCGCAGGGACAAAATCGGCAAGATTCTTGTGGATCTAGGCTTCGTGGCGATGCGGGAGGTTCTGATGGCGCTGTCCGAGCAGCTGGGCGTGCCGCTGGTGAGTCTGGATTCTCCGCCTCCCGTCACGCCGGAGACTCAGAGGCTCTCCCCACAGTTCCTCCGTCAGGCCCGGTGCATGCCAGTAGCCATCCGCGACTCCACGCTGGTGCTGGCTATGGCGGATCCACTGGACTTTGAGACACTGGCGGCTGTCCGGCAAGCCACTGGGTTGAAAGTTGAACCAGCGTTGGCGGCCGAACAGGAATTACTAGACGCGCTGGATCGCTATTACGGGACCTCCCCGCAAGGCTCCAGCCTGGAGCTGGAAGAAGGCGGGATCCAGGTCACAGAAGATCTGGAACATCTGCGTGACATGGCCAGCGAGGCCCCGGTGATACGCCTGGTCAACGCTATGATCGCGCAGGCTGTGGAGAAGAGAGCCAGCGACATCCACTTGGAGCCTTTCGAAAAAGAGTTCCGCGTGCGGTTTCGCATTGATGGGGTGCTCTATCCGCAGGATCCGCCTCCGCGGGAGCTCTGGCCTGCAGTGATTTCGCGCATTAAGCTGATGGCGCGGCTCAACATCGCCGAGCGGCGTCTGCCGCAGGACGGTCGGATCAAGATCAAGATCCTGGGGCGAGAAGTGGACCTGCGTGTTTCCACGCTGCCGACGCTCTATGGCGAGAGCGTGGTGATGCGACTGCTGGATCGGTCGGCGGCGGATTTCTATGACCTGCGAAACTTGGGGTTCGACGAGCACATGCTGGCCCGCATGGAGTATTACACGACGTTGCCCCACGGGATTTTCCTGGTCACTGGTCCGACGGGCTCGGGTAAGTCGACCACGCTCTATTCGGCTTTGAAGCGAATCAACACGACCGAGAAGAAGATCATCACGATCGAAGATCCGGTGGAGTATCAGATCGACGGGATCAACCAGATCCACGTGAATCCGCAGATCGGCTTAACGTTCGCCACCGGTCTGCGCCATATCGTGCGCCAGGATCCCGACGTCATCATGGTGGGCGAAATCCGTGACCGGGAAACAGCCGATATCGCCATCCGCGCGGCGCTCACGGGACACTTCGTCTACTCCACTCTCCACACGAACGACGCTCCGAGCGCCATCACGCGGCTAACGGACATGGGCGTGGAGAATTACCTAATCACCTCTTCGCTCGTAGCTGTTCTAGCCCAGCGGCTGGTCCGGCGCATTTGCCCCAACTGTAAGGTGCCTGCGGGGCGCCGCCGCACGCCGGAAGGAGAAGAGATCGAGACCTACCGTGGGTTGGGTTGTGAGCAGTGCTTGCAGACCGGCTACTACGGTCGGATCGGTATTTTTGAGCTCATGGAAATGAACGAGGAACTTCGCCGGCTGATCATGCGGAATGCCGATGCCAGCGAACTGGCAGCAGCAGCCCGGCGGCACGGCATGCGCACGCTGCGTGAGGATGGTTGGTTGAAAGTGCGCGCCGGGATCACGACCATCGAAGAGGTGCTTCGGGTCACTCAGGAGTTCTGATGGCGGGCTATTATTTCCGGGCTGTCTCGACCGATGGACAAGTGCGCAGCGGGACGATCGCTGCGCCGTCGGAACGCGCGGTGGTGGAGCAATTGCGGCGTCAGGGCCTGGTGCCGGTTTACGTGGGGACTCAACCGGTGGGTCGGCGTCAGCGTCGTTTCCACGGCTGGGGCTTGCGCCGGCGCCGCAACGTGTTGATTTTCACTCAGGAGCTGGCGACGTTGCTGGCTGCGGGTGTGCCCTTGGACAGGGCCCTTGCAATTACTGCGGATCTGGCCGAGCCTGCGTTCCGCACGGTGGTGACCGATGTATTGCGTCATCTAAAAGCTGGCAAATCGCTGGCCGATAGCCTAGCCACTCACCCGGAGTGCTTTTCGGATTTGTACGTCAACATGGTCCGCGCTGGCGAGGCCAGCGGCGCACTTTCGTCGATTTTCCAACGACTTGCGGAGTTCGAGAAGACCCGGGATGAACTGCGCAACTACATCATCTCGTCGATGATCTATCCCGCGCTGCTCAGCTTGGTGGGCCTGGTCTCAATCTTGGTGCTGATTTACTTCGTCGTGCCGCGATTTGCGGTGGTTTTCGAACAGTCCCACATGCCCATGCCTCTGCCCACCAAGGTGCTGCTCGAGGCTAGCCGATGGCTGCGCACTTACGGGTGGATTGGCCTGCTCATGATTGGCGGAGCTCTGGGTTTCTTGCACGTGTACATTCGCACGCCCCGTGGCCGGTTTTGGTGGGATTCGGTGCGCCTGAGAATTCCCCTGCTGGGCGAGGCCCTCCGGCGAGCGGAAACGGCTCGGTTCGCCGCGGCTATGGGAACGCTCATCGGCAACGGTGTACCGCTGGTTCAGTCGTTGCGGATCGCTGCCGCGATCCTGAACAATCGCCGGATGGCCGCCTCGATCGATCGCGTAGCTCAGTCGGTCAAACGAGGCGAGGGTATAGCCCGGCCGCTTGCGCGCACCGGTGAATTCCCGCCCCTGGTTTCGCACTTGCTGACGGTGGGCGAGGAAACGGGGCAGTTGGATATTATGTTCCGCCGGATGGCGGAGACCTACGACGAGGAGACCCGCACGGCCATCAAACGTTTCACCGCGTTGTTCGAACCCTTGATCATCCTGGTCATGGGCGTCATGGTGGGCGTGCTGGTTCTGAGTATGCTTCTGGCAATTACGAGCATTAATCAGATGGCGGTGTAGGCCATGAAGTCCACAAGGATGGATCGCGAAAAGAGGCACCGGTGTGCGGGCGTGACGTTGATCGAGATGTTGGTGGTGGTCACCATCATCGCGCTATTCGCAGCGCTGGTGGCCCCGCGGCTTCTCCAAAAAAGCGACACGGCTCGCGTCACGGCTGCTCGCGCCCAGATCAATGCTTTCATGACGGCTCTGGGCGCCTACAAACTGGACACGGGAACCTATCCGACGACTGAACAAGGCTTGAAAGCCTTACGTGAACCGCCGCCGGGTGTCAAGAATTGGCAGGGACCGTATCTGCCCCAGGACATCCCCAATGATCCTTGGGGGAATCCTTACGTTTACCGGTATCCTGGGGAACACGGCGGCTACGAACCCGAAATTATTTCCTACGGCGCAGACGGGCGCCCTGGTGGTGAGGGAGTCAACGCCGACATCGTGAGCTGGAAATCGCAGTGAGCTTATGCTCCATGGATGTTGAAACTTTGCCCGGCAACGCTCGCGCGGGCGTAACGTTGCTTGAGTTATTAATCGTGGCCGCTCTGATTGGCTTACTCGTAGGACTGACGTTTCCGTCGGTCAGCAGTGGGTTAGACTCGATTCGCCTGACGGCCGCCGCTGATCAGATCGTGGGTTTGCTTAACCTCACCGTGACTCGTGCAGAGAGGTTGCAAGAGCCGGTCCTCGTTGAAATCCACCTGGCTGAGGGGCGCCTGGAGGCTGTCGGGCTACGATCTAGATGGACTCACCAGGTGGAGCTGCCATCTGGCATCCGGATCGCTCGAGTCTTGCCAGAGGCCACCGTCGACGAGGATAGTGAGCGACAACGCAACCGCCAGCTGGTGATCTACCCGGGTGGAGCGACTCCCGCCGTAGAGCTGGAGCTGGTGAACGGGCGTGGCCAGACCCGCCGGGTGCGATTGGATCCAATCACTGGCCTGGCGCAAGCCGGAAGCCCAGGGTCTTAAGATGCGGCGACTCGGTTTTACCTTACTTGAGGTTCTCGTGGCCACGGCGATCATGGGCGCAGCCGTCGTGGCGTTGTTAGCCAACCTGTCGACATCGATGAATAACGCTACCCGTGTGGACAGCTATGACCGGGCGCGCATTCTGGCCAAGCGGACTATGGAGGCTCTGCGGGCGGACCTGTTGTTGCCGTGCGGCGGACCCATGCGGGGGACCTGGGACGAGCGACAGCTGGGCTTCCGCGCCTGGTGGGAGGCACGTTGCGTGCCGGTGGAGTTCCCACCCGGAGCCACCCCGGGCAGCCTAGCCTTGGATCGCATCGAGCTGGTGCTGGGTTGGGAAGAGGCGGGCCGCGAGCGGCAGATGAAGCTAGAGGCTTACCGTATCCGGCCGTTGACACCCGAGGATCTGAAGTCCTCACCGAGTCCCCTGCCAGGATTCGCGCCATGAAAGACCGGCGCGCTGGCGTGACGTTGCTGGAATTGCTCATCGCCGTGTCGCTGGTGGGCTTGCTGTCGTTGGGAATGCTTATGGCCATGCGAGTCGGCTTGGATGCACTTTCCAGGACTCGACAGCGGCAAGCAGACCGGCGCCGACTGCTTGTGGCACAACGCATCTTGGAGATGCAAATCGAGGGACTCATGGCAGTGGTGGCCGATTGTCGTTCTGCACCGCAGGCTCCCCCCACACGCGTGCTCTTTTTCCAAGGCGAACCGCTGTCGATGCGGTTTGTGACAAGTTATTCCATCGCGGAGGCTCACCGGGGTCTGCCACGCATCGTTGAGTTTCACGTGATGCCCTTGGAACACGAGAGAGGTGTACGGCTGATCGTGAACGAGCGTCCATACGCTGGCCCGGACTCCACTGGGGCGCTTTGTCTGGGGCCGGACCCACAAGGCCCAGGCTTACGGTTCGTGCCGATCGAGCCAGGCCCGGGTTCGTTCGTCCTCGCCGACCGCTTAGCTCGATGCGAGTTCAGCTACCAGCGCGTGAATCCGGCCGGCGAGCCGCCGCTGACGTGGGTCCCGCGCTGGACTGATCCGTTCTTACCTTCGGCTATCCGAGTGCTGATGGAGCCGCTCGATCCAGACGAGCGGCTAGTGCCTGTGGTGTCTTGGGTCGTACCGGTACGCGTACAAAAGAACCCGCTCGTTCCCTATGTGGACAACTGACGCCAGGCTCGCAAGCGATTCCGCTGCCCGTTTCAGACCGAGTGGCCGAGGCGGGGCGTTACTGGCGGTGTTGTGGCTGGTGGCTGGCTTATCTGCCATCGCGTTCGCAGTGGCCAGCTCCGTACGTGCCGATCTGGAGCGAGCCTCGACGGCGTTCGAGGCGTTGCAATGTGAGTACCTGGCCGAAGGAGCGATTCAGCGGGCGATCCTGTATCTGCTGTGGGGGCCCATATACCGGAACCCGGACGGCTCACCCCGCTACTGGGATCCTGGTTGGCCTCGACTGTTTTTCCGGTTTCCCGCCGGCGAGGCGATCGTAGAAATTATTCCCGCTACTGCCTATTTGAACCTCAACTCCGCACCTCGGGATCAGTTGGAGCGATTGCTGCTAGCCCTGGGCGAGCCGCCCGATCGAGCTAGGGTCGTAGCGGCAATGATCGACGAGTGGCGCAGCCCGGCCCGCCCGTTGGGTCTGCTTTCCCAGTTCCGGGCGGGCGACACACCGTCTTTTCGCCCTCTTCACGCGTCTTTCGAAGAGACAGAACAGCTCTTGCTGGTGCCGGGCGTGACGCGAGAGTTATTTTACGGCAGTTGGGTTCGGCAGGAGGATGGCCAGTGGAGGCCACGTCCGGGGTTGAGGGACTGCTTGTCGGTCTACGGTTCCGGCGGGCCGTTCGATGTCAACACCGTGGCGGCCCCGGTTCTGCTGGCGGTAGGCGTTCCCCCGGCGGTGGTGGAACAGATTGTCGTAGCGCGGCAGGAGGGTCCGATACGCCCAGGGCCGCAGCTGGATGCACTGCGGCGAGCGGCTGGAGAGGCTGGCGTGTGGCTGGCTGTGGGGGGCCGTAGCATTTACACCCTGCGAGCGACCGCGCGCGTGCGCTTAGCCAGTGGGCAGCTTTCGGAAACGCGTTGGACAATGGCTGCCACGGTGAAACTGTTTGGTTTGGGCCAGCAGCCACCCTACCAAGTGCTGCGGTGGTATCCGGAGGCTCCTGCGGAGGAACTGGTATGGCCCTGATGGATCCGGGGTTGCGGAAGTGGCTTGCTTGGGGCACGGGCATCGGTATTGAAGTGGCCGGCGAAAACTTGAATCTCGCGCTGGCCCGTCTGCGCCCGGGCGGCTACCAGGTGCTGGCCGAGGCCGAAATCACCGATTTCCGCCATCGCCCTGCTGTCGAGTGGGGCCGCGAGTACAGCCGTTGGACCCGCAAACACGGTTGTGGAGGCGTCGCCGCGGTGGTCGTGTTGCCCTCTGGAGAGATGGTGGTGCGGGTGTTGAGCCTGGGATCGCTGCGGCCACAAGAGATCCACTCCGCCGTCGAGCTGCAGCTGGATTCTCTGCATCCGTGGGGCGACGAGGAGATCCAGTGGAGCTGCGCGCCGTTGCCGGGCACCGGCGAGGTTGCGGTCGCGATCGCGCGCCGGCAGTGGGTTGATCAGTGGGCGGCCGTGTTTGTGGAGGCCGGTGTGCGGGTGTACGGGTTCGTGCCGTCTGCCGCTGCCATTTGGTCTGCGCTCCGCCTGCCTGGCCCTGAGCCAACCGCGCCGGTATTGGCATGGATAGAGCGCAATGGCGAAATCGAGCTGTACGGTGAAGGTCCAGCCAGGCCTTTACTGACTGCTGTGGTGGACATGCCGCTGGAACGTGCCCTGCATTGGGCGGCAGCCGAGCTGCGGCTAGAAGACCAGATCGAGCCGTTGCCAATAGCTCAGCTACTGCCGCGGCCTCGAAAGGCACCGCAGGCTGAGCAGGAGGCCGGCAGCGTGCTGGCACGAGCGGCGGCGCTCGTCTCGGCTTGTCCACGTTTGGCGCTGAGCCTGAACCTGCTGCCTGAGGAGTACCGGAGCCAGACTTCCAGGGCGGCGTACGTGCCTACGGCAGTGTTGGGGGTGTTACTGGTAGCAGGGCTCACGACCGCGTTTGCCGTTCAGCGCTGGCAAGATCGTCGGTATGAGGCGGCCTTGCGGGCCGAAATCGCCAAGTACGCCCAGCGGGTGGAACGGGTGCGCCAGTTGGAACAAGAACTTCAAGAGCTGGATCGGCGACGTCGTGCCATTGAGGAATTTCAGGCTCGGGTTCGGCGTGATCTGGATACGCTCGCAGCCCTGAGTCAAATGATCGAGCCGCCGGCGTGGGTCCGGTTTCTGCAGCTGGATCGCGACTCAGTCTCTCTGGGCGGCGAGGCGCCCCACGCCGGCAGTCTGCTGAAGACGCTGGATGACTCTCCCTGGTTCTACAACTCCGAATTCGTCGGTTCGCTGGGCAAGGGTGATGCCGGCCAAAGCTTTACAATTCGGGCTCGGCGCGAGGCAGCTCCTACAGGAGGCCAGCGGTGACGTTGAGCGAACGCGACCGGCGAGCTTTGTTGCTGTTAGGGGTAGCGCTCGTAGGCTACCTCGTTTTCTGGCTGGCCACCCGCGAGGAATCCTCAGGGGCGATCGTTGCTCCGGCTGAGTCGATCCCGATGCTCGAAGAGCGTCTTCAGCGCGTGCGTGAGGCTTCAGCGCGGCTGCCGTTGTTGGAGCGGCAGCTTGTCGAATCCCAGAAAGCGCTTGAGGCCTACGAGCAGGTTCTCCTGCGGGCGGCGACGGCCCAGCAAGCTCAGGCACAAATGCTGGAGATTCTACGGGCCCTCGGGGCCGAACAAGCCCCGCCGATCGAATTCCGCTCGGTGGAACTCGGTGCTGTGCGGCCGTTGGCAGAAGGCTTGCCGTACGGTGAGGTGCTAGTCGGAGTCAGCTTCGAATGCAGCGTGGATCAGCTGGTGAACTTCCTGGCGGACGTGGCCGCCCAGCCGAAGGCCATCGCCACCGATCAAATCCGCATCCCCGAGGCCAATCGGGAAACTAAGCAGTTGCGAGTGAGGATTCAATTCGCCGGCCTGGTACCGGCGGAGCTAGTCAAGTCACAAGGCCAGGGGCGGTGATGCGTCGGAAGCTGTTGGTTCTGGATTTGTTGTTGCTGGCTCTGGTGACCCTGGTTGGATGGCGGGCCTGGAAGCTGTACCTAGAGGGCGAAGCCCGACTGGTCAGGCTAGCGAGTTTAGGCGAGCCGAAACTTTCGACCCGACACCCACAGGTTGTGCGAGCCCCGATGCCCCAAGGTCGCGAGCCAGTGCGGGCTGCGGACTACGCTGTGATTGCCTCTCGGTTGTTGTTCGCGCCCGATCGTAGTCCGGACGTAGTGGTCAAGGTGGAGGAACCACAGCCTCCACCGCTGCCCACGGCCCACGGAGTGATCAACCTGGGTGCCGGGCCTGTGGTTCTGCTTTCCGGAGGTGGCACGGAGGCCCAGAAAGCGTACAGAGTGGGCGAAAAGATCGGCGAGCTAGTGATAGCCGAGATCAGGCCTGATGTGATCGCGTTCGCTTGGCGAGGGAAGCTGATCCGCCGCAAGCTCGACGAGTTGAAGCCGGCCCCTAAAGCGGAGGCAGCCCAGCCGTCACCGACGAGCCAGGCGACAACTCCTCAGAGGGCGTCGGTCACATCGGTAAAACCGGTGGCGCCGGGTCCGAGCTCAGTGGATCTAGGTGGTGGCATCCGTGCTTGCCAACCCGGCGATACATCGCCTCCTGGAACGGTCATCGGCGGCTATCGGAAGGTGGTCACGCAGACCCCGTTTGGACAAATGTGCCGTTGGGAGCCTGTTCAGTGAGCGGGTGCGAGGGTTGGTTGCATGGGCGAGCGCGAAGGAATCGAACTACGGAGGTGAGTGCAGTGAGGATAGCTTTCGTTAGCTTAGGAGTCTTAGCGCTGGTTTGCGTACAGGTCGGCGCTGCATGGTGCCAGAAATTGCCGGGCCCAGCCGAGCGAGCGGGTGCTTCCGCCAAGCCCTTGGACATACCCGCAGGTGCGCAGCAGATCGAGCCGAACACCTGGCGCTACACCGACAAGGAAGGCCGCCGGTGGGTTTATCGCCAGACCCCATTCGGGTTGGTGCGCTACCCAGAGCCAGTGGCTCCCGCGACCGAGCCGCAGCTTCCGGCAAGCTCTGGGATTCGCGCGTGGGATGAAGGTTCACGGATTCGCTTCGAGCGCCCTGGACCTTTCGGGGTCTACCGGTGGTACCGCGCCAAGACGGAGCCCTTAAGCCCTGAGGAGCAACGCGCCTGGCAAGCGGTGAGAGATACCGACACTCGAGACCCACTAAGCCCCGATGTGTCTGGCGCTGCGCTCCCGCCAGATTCAGCGCAACAGGGCTCGGCTTCAACGTCGCGAGGGGATTCGGGTCAAAAACAGAACGCGGCTGAGAAACCAAAGGAAAGGCGATGAGGTCGAGGCAGCGTTTGCACGGCATGCATTTTAAGGTTGGCGTGGCGTTGTTGATCTTCTCGCTGATAGTTCCGCAGCAGTTCCGGGCTCAGCAGGAAGAGACGCCGCGCGGGGTTCCGCCGGGGTTCCTCTTGCCGCAGCCACCCGGAGCTCGACCGAAACCGGCTGCCCAACCGGAAGCCGCCAAACCCGCAGAACAAGCCCCTCAGGCGACGCAGGTTGCGCAAGCCCAAGCGACCCCGCAGGAGGCTGCGAAAACCACCGGTGTGCTCAACCTCCATGACGCGTCTTTAGTCGAGGTGATCGACGCGCTGTGCCGCCAGCTGCAGATCAACTACATACTCGATCCCCGGGTCAAAGGCACTGTGACGTTGAACACCTACGGAGAGGTTCGCGAAATCGATCTGCGTTCGCTACTCGACCTGATCCTGCGGATCAATGGGGCGGCGATGGTCAAGGTTGGGAACATTTACCGCATCGTGCCCCTGGCCGAGGCTTCGCGGCTGCCCATCCCGCCGGAAGTCGACCCAAAGCAGATCCCGGAAGATGACCAGTTGATGTTGAACCTGGTTTTTCTGAAGTACGCTTCGGTCCAGGAAGTGGCCAAGTTGCTCGAGCCCTTCATCGGCGAGGGCGCGGCGACTTGGGCGTATCCGCCGGCGAATCTGCTGCTCGTGCTCGACAGCCGCCGCAACATGCGCCGCACGATGGAACTGATCAGCATGTTCGACAGTGACGTGCTGACCAACCAGCGAGTTCGAATTTTCGAGGTCAAGCACGGCCGGCCTTCGGATCTCGCCTCGGAGCTCGAAACCATTATGAAATCGATTTCGCTGAGTCAAGAAGCCGCGCCGGTGCGGTTTTTGCCCATCAACCGCCTGAACCTGATCATCGCCATCGCTCCCAATCCAGGAGTCTTCGAACGGGTGGAGGCCTGGCTGAAGCGTTTGGATCAGCCCCAACAGGTGACCGTGGGGACGGTGGATAACTACGTTTACCGAGTCAGGTACCGGCGGGCTGAGGCACTCGCCGCAGCGATCATGGAACTCTACTGGGGAACCGGCTACGGGTACATGTATGGCTACGGAGGCTATGGCTTGTTCTCTGGGGTCGCTGGGACTTTCGGGAGCCGCTATTTAGCACCGGCAGCTGCGGCTTATGCCCCCTATGGTGGGTATAGTGGAGCGGCGATGTATCGTGGTTTCGCTCCTTATGGGCCTATGGGGGCTGGCGGCTTATTCCAAGGCCCGGGCGCTTACGCCGGCGCACCCTTCGGCGGGTACGCCGGTGAGACGCCGGTGGCGACGGGAACTCAGCCTGGTGCTCAACAGACCGCACCGGCTGTGGGTGGTGCTGGAGGGGTGGCGGGGCGTGACTTGACTGGGACCTATCTGGGGTATGGCCCTTACGGCTACGGGGTCGGCTTGCCACGCGTCGTTCCCAACCTGCTCGACAATACCTTGCTGATTCAGGGCACGCCTCAGCACTACCAGCAGATCTTGAAGCTATTAGAACAGCTGGATACGCCCCCACGCCAAGTCCTGATCGACGCCAAGATCTACGAGGTCAGCCTTACCGGCGCCTTCGCCAGCGGCGTCGCCGCATTCTTGCAAAAGTTGGGCGGTGGCACGGTGAGCGTGCCTACGCGGCAGCCGGTGGGTAGCGCGACGGCCGACGGATTGCGGTTCTCGATCGGTACGCTGGTGGGCAAGAGCCGGGAGCTACTGGCGTTTCTCGAAGCGAAAGAGAATCGCACGCGGGCGCGCGTACTGTCGGCGCCCAGTGTCATCGCTACTGACAGCATTCCGGCCAGCATCAACGTGGGCACCGAGGTCCCGACGCTGACCGCGCAAGCCGTGACACCCATCCAAGCAGGGGGGACCTCCTTGTTCACGAACACGATTCAGAACCGGCGTAGTGGCGTCACGCTGAACATCCTGGCGCAAGTCAATCCTACGGGCATCGTGACGCTGATCATTGATCAGGAAGTCAGCGCGCCGCTGCCGCCGCCGGCGGGCGGCATCCAGTCGCCTTCGTTCTCAACGCGTACAGTCCAGACCCAAGTGACGGTGCGCGACGGGGACACCATAGCCATCGGGGGCATCATCAATCACACCGACACATATAGCAGTGCGGGTGTACCTTTGCTGCACCGGATTCCTATTTTGGGTCACGCCTTTGGGGCGAAGTCGCGCAGCCATGAACGCACTGAGCTTGTAGTGTTCATGACCCCGCATGTGATTTACGACACGGATCAGGTCTTGGATGCAACTTGGGAGCTTCGGACGCGGTTCCAGAAATTGCAACGGCTGATACAGGAATAGCCGT
>JAUQPO010000314.1 GCA_030550335.1 Acidobacteriota bacterium | reverse complement strand
CTCACTTATGGCTCAAGCCGGCCTACCTGTAACGGCCTCCTCGGCAGAGCTCCCGGTGTTCGATCAGGTGCTGGCTGACATCGGTGACAACCAGTCCATCCAAGAAAGCCTGAGCACGTTCACAGCGCACATCCGGCGGATTCGCGAGATGCTCGAATTAGCCAGCCCCCACTCGTTGATCCTGCTCGACGAGTTGGGAAGAGCTACCGATCCAGAGGAGGCCGGTGCACTCGGGATAGCCATTTTGGAGCGGTTCCGGGCCAGCGGAGCTTTCACGCTCGCCTCGACCCACCTGACGCGGCTGAAAGTCTACGGCGCGACCACCCCCGGCGTGGGAAATGCGGCTGTAGGGTTCGACGAAAATACGCTGCAACCCACTTACAAGCTTCAGGTGGGTTTGCCCGGCAAGTCGGCAGGCATCGAGGTGGCAGCACGGCTGGGTTTGCCCGAAGCGCTGATCGAGCACGCGCGAGCGCTGGTGGGTACTGAGCATCACGAGCTGGAGCGCTTACTCCGCGAGCTCCAGCAGCGACTCGAGCGCACCAAAGAAATGGAGCAAGACTTGCAGCGGCGTCTGGAAGCTGTGGGAGCGCGCGAACGGCAGCTCAAAGAGGAATTCAAGCGCAAGCTCGCAGCCCGCGTCGCAGAGTTAGAAGGCAAGCTGGAAGCCGCCCTGGCAGAGTTCGAGGGTCGGGTCCAGGAGATTTTCCAGAAAATCCAAGCAGAACAGGAACGCCAGCGACTCGCCGAGCTCGCCCGGCGTCGGCTCGCACAGGCCAAGCGGGAACTCCGTGAGCGGTTTGAGGCCGAGGTCTCGGCGGTCGCCGAAACTCCTCCACCTTCACGACGAGTCGAGCCTGGGGCAATTGTACGCCTGCGGGGCGTCAGGCAACCGGCGCGCGTTTTGCGCATGCTCAAAGATGACCGCTTGGAAGTGGAGGCCGGACTGTTGAAGCTGCAAGTTTCGTACGACGACGTGATCGAGGTGCTCCCACCGAATACCCCTCTTCCAAAGCCGCTTGCTGGAGTGGAGCTCGAGCTGGCTCATCGGCCCCTTGTGCGGGAAATCAACGTTATCGGCAAACGCGCCGACGAAGCCTGCGCAGAGGTCGACAAGTTCATCGACGCGGCAGCGCTTGCTGCTGTCGATCGCGTGCGGATTATTCACGGCCATGGCATGGGCGTTCTGCGGCGGGCCATCGCTGAACTGCTCGCGAGCAACCCCCACGTGGAGCGGTTTTATCCTGCGCCGCCCGAAGAAGGTGGCTCTGGGGTCACGATCGCAGAGTTGCGTTCGTAGAAGCGCACAGATAATGGGCCCTCCGAAGTCGCCCTGGGGCTTATGAAACTTGTCCTCTAGAAGCTCCACCGGATTAACCACCTCGCCCGGACTCTACCAGCTCCTCCGAGGGGGCCTTATGGGAATTGCACCTCCTCACCCACTTTTGGGGGCCATACCTTACCCAGCGATCGGGCGCCGTGCGGCTGGGCTTCCCGTGACGTACTGGCGTATGGCCTTGCAGTCAGCTGATCCAGTGGACTGGGGCTATCATGACTGCCCAACAGTTTTCGCTCTGCCTCCCGGTGAGATCTTTCCTAAGATAGCCGGGTGACGGGCGCCCGTGGCCGCGGGAAGGTTCGACGGCCTCTGGTGCCACGTCTCGTAAGCAAGTAACGCGAAAGCAATGGCTTCTTTCGCGTCCGGGTCTACCCCGAACTCCGACGAGCTCCGGATACGAGCCTCAGGGATGAACGCAGCCAGGTAGGCCATCAGTTGAGGGTTGTGAATTCCTCCACCCGATACGATCAACTCGTCGACGCGCATGTGCGGACGGACGAAGCGTTGGAGTCCCACGGCCACGCAAGCGGCGGTGAAAGCGGTGGCTGTGGCAACCAGGTCAGCCAGCTTCAAGCCCGAGTTGAGCAACTCTCCAACGAAGGCTTCACCGAACTGTTCGCGTCCCGCAGTTTTGGGGGGCTTGCGGCGCAGGTAAGGATGGCGCAGAAGACGTCGCAACAGGTCCGTGGATAACCGTCCCCGGGAGGCGATCTGCCCGTCTCGGTCATATTGCAGCCGCCCGCGCGTAGCGGCCCGCACCAGCCCGTCGATCACCATATTGCCTGGCCCGGTATCGAAGGCCAAGATCTCGTCTGGAGTTGCGCTGGGTGGGATGGCGGTGATGTTCGCTATGCCCCCGATATTGAGTGCGACTCGTCCCAGGCGGCGGTCCGCGAACAGCAAGTAGTCGACGTACGGCACCAGCGGCGCACCTTTCCCCCCTGCCGCGATGTCCCGTGGCCGGAAATCGGAAACCACAGGGATGCCTGTACGTTCAGCGAGGACGGAACCATCCCCGATTTGGAGTGTCGCAGCCACCTTGCGCCCGAGTATCCGCCTGCCATCGCCGTCGTGGAAGACAGTCTGCCCGTGACAGCCAATCAATTCGACCGAAGAGACGCGAATCCTATGGCGCTGGCAGGTCCGCTGAAATGCCTCAGCATAAAGCTCTGCGAGCAAAAAGTGAAGGTAGGCGAGCTGGCTCACGGGACACGGTCCCGCAGCCAGCTCAAGTAGCTGCGTGCGTACTGAGTTGGGGTAGGGCACTGTCTCGAACGCCACGGCTTGTAATCGGCGCTGCCGCCCACGTTGCTCGATATCCACTATGGCTACGTCGATTCCGTCCAATGACGTGCCACTCATGATGCCGGCCACTCTCATTGCCGTTTGAGTTCCTCCTGCAGCTCAGCCAGGATTTGGAGTGCTTCGATGGGCCGGATCTCGTTCAAGTTCAACTCCCGGATTCGCTGGGCGATCTGATAGTTGACCGGCTCAAATAAGCGGATTTGGACAGGGCCCCGGGGTCGGTTTTGTGCGGGAGCTAGTTGTTCACGGACCTCATGCTCGCTCTGTTCGTGGCGTTCCAGTATTTCCCGCGCCCGCTCAATGACCGCCTGGGGTAGTGCAGCGAGCCGAGCCACCTCGATCCCGTAACTCCGATCGGCCGCGCCTGGCTCTACCTTGCGCAGGAAGATGATTCGATCGCCCACCTCCTTGACGGAGACATGGAGGTTCGTCACCCCTTCGAGCAAACCTTCGAGCTCGGTGAGCTCATGATAATGCGTGGCGAAGAGCGTCTTGGCCCGGATGCGCTGGTGGATGTACTCGATCACGGCCCAAGCCAGGGCGAGACCATCGTAAGTCGCCGTGCCACGGCCGATTTCATCCAGAATGATCAGGCTGTTCGGCGTCGCGCTATTCAGGATCACCGCTGTCTCACTCATCTCCACCATGAAGGTGGATCGCCCCCGCGCCAGGTTGTCTGCGGCCCCGATGCGAGTGAACACACGGTCAACGATGGGGAGCTCGGCTTTTTCCGCCGGTACGAATGAACCCATCTGCGCCAGGATTACGATCAAGGCGACCTGTCGCAAATAGGTGGACTTGCCGCCCATGTTGGGGCCGGTGATGATCGCTATGAACTTGTCTGCGGGGTTCAGGTATGTATCATTGGGGATGAATCGGCTCCCCTCACGCTCGGCGAGTTTCTCCACAACCGGGTGCCGCCCGCCCAGAATACGCAGTTCCCCACTGTCGGAAAAACGGGGCCGAGTGTAACGGTTCGTGGCGGCTACCTCCGCCAGGGCTGCCAGCACATCGAGCTCTGCAATGGCTGCGGCAGTCTGGCGAATCCGGGCAGCATGTTCGGCAGCAGCGGCGCGCAGCTGGCCGAAGATTTCTTTCTCAAGTTCGAGGATTTTTTCCTCTGCGTCGAGGATCACTGCCTCAAGCTCTTTCAGCTCCCGCGTCGTGAAGCGCTCGGCTCCCACGAGGGTCTGCTTGCGTTCGTAGTCCGGGGGCACCAGGTGCAGGTTGGGCTTCGAAACCTCGATGTAGTAACCGAAAACCTGATTGAACCGAACCTTCAGGCTTTGAATGCCAGTGCGCTGTCGTTCGCGTTGCTCGATCTCGGCGAGGTATCGTTTACTGTTGCGACTGAGGTCGCGGAGGCGATCGAGCTGCTCGTTGAAGCCCGGCCGGATCACTCCCCCGTCAGCAAGGTTCACTGGCGGGTCATCCACCAGGGCCCGCAGTAACTGCTCCCGCAGCTCCGCCAACTCGTCTAAACGATTCTCTAGCTCGACGAGCCGTTGACTTCTGACATTCGCCAGCGCGGCTTTCAACTGAGGGACGTGCGCCAGCGACCGAGCTAGCCCCAGAAGCTCCCGAGGGTTAACGGTTCCCAACGTCA
>JAUQPO010000313.1 GCA_030550335.1 Acidobacteriota bacterium | reverse complement strand
GCGATCTGGACGGGTTCAAACAGGTCAATGATCTGTTCGGGCACAGCGCGGGCGACCGGTTGTTGCGAGCCGTGGCAGAAGCGTTGCGCCTGCACTGCCGCCCCTACGATTTGGTCGCCCGGATCGGCGGGGACGAGTTCGTTATCGTCTTCCCTGGGTTGGCTCGCCAGGCAGTCGAATCCAGAGCCGAGTCCTTACACCAGGCAGTGGAAGAAGCTGCCGAGCGTGCTCTACCCGGTTGCGGGTTGTCGGCAAGCATCGGCGTAGCCTCATTTCCGACGGACGGGACCTCCTCCGCTGAGCTTCTGCACATAGCTGATCAACGCATGTACGCATACAAGCGGGCACGAAAGGCCGGGCAGTCTGCCCTACCGGTCGTGGACCGTCCTGTCCAGGCGGACACCCGCTAAAACGTCAAGCCCAAGAGAAGTTCTAGTTGGTCCAGCGTCGAGCGCAGCGGGGAGCCCCGGGTACCGAAGTTACGCTCACCCCAATGGGTGTAACGCACCTCCACTCCTAACCGAATCACAAGCAGCGGCAGCTCGATGCCTGCCGCAGCCGCCGGGCCCCAGGCTCGCGCGTGACGGAATTCCAAAGGTGGCAGCTGTGACGAGTCTAGGCTCGCAGCATTCACGGTGGGGTCGCGTGTGCGATTCCAGGCGAGCCCCGCAGACAGGTAAGGGGCTAAGGGAAACCCGCCCCAGCGGTGCTTTACCAGGACAGGAAATTCCCAGCGACTCGTGCGCACCTTCGGCCTAGCAGCCCCCACAACCTCCGCCAGAAGCTCGTAGCTCAGTTTGCGGTAGATTGCGTTGGCCTCCAAAGCCCAGCGGTCGGAGAAGCGGATTTCCAGGCTCGCTCCCCACGCGGCGGGGTGCCGCACCGGTCGGTACCATGGTTCGCTGCCCTCGAGCACGGGGCGTAAAGGCGCGCCAACGCGAAATCCGACGCCAACAGGCCCAGCCCCAGTCGCGCTAGGAATGAGCACGCACCCTAGGCTCGCGGTCGCAATCCAGCAGTATCGGGTTGAGCTTCTGCTAGGCACAAGCATGGCTTCACTCAGTCTGGCGCTCGAGAAGCTCCACGAACCGCTTTCCGACAGCGAGTGCTGGATCCAAGGGGACCTCCACCGGCTTGCAGCCCTCAGGAATCGTGATGATCGGCTTGGGCGCAATTGTCTTGCCAGCAAACTGCGGTAACCACGGGCGTTGGGCCTCCAGCAACTCGCGACACATCTCCCGAATCTCGTGCAGGGTACAGACCGCGCCGGTCAGAGGATCCATAGCCAGAGCTTGAACCAACGCCTCTGGGTCGCCGTTCAACGCGGCTTCCACCGCCAAGAGCTGCACGTTGATGTTGGTCATGCACAACGCCGCGCACTGAGGTGGCAAATCGCCAATCACGGTCGGGTGCAGGCCTGCGTCATCCGCGAAGACCGGCACCTCCACACAGCAGCCACGCGGCAAGTTGGTAATGTACCCATCGTTGCGCACATTGCCCATAAAGCGGAAAGGTTTCCCGGTTACGACTGCTTCCATGATGTAGGAACAGTACTCTACGCTGCGACTTTCAATACGCGTCGACTCGTATTCCAGCGGATCACGTTGGGCATATTTCTCCATGACTTTTTTAGACCAGTGATAATAAGCGCCGCTTTCACCCCCGAAGCCCGGCTCGTCGCAATAGAGCTCCATCGCTTTCCTGTTCTTCCGAAACCAGGGCACATATTCGCTCAGATGGCCGGTACTCTCGGTCATGAAATAGCCGAAATGCCGGAACACCTCCCCCCGGACTTTCTCGTTCTTGTAATACTCCGGTCTCTCGAAAACTTCACGAAGCACGGGATAGAGGTCCCTGCCTTTGTGTTCCAGGCGCAGAAACCAGTCCATGTGATTAATACCGCCGCAAACATAGGTGATCTCCTCTTTCGGGACGTTGCAGTAGCGGGCGATCAAATCCAGAGTGGTCTGTACTCCGTGGCATAAACCCACGAAGGACACATCCGTCGCTTTGCCCAGCGCCAGGCAAACCATCGCCATAGGGTTGGCGTATTGCAGCATGATGGCATTGGGCTTTGCATACGCTGCCATGTCCTTGGCGATATCCACTACAACCGGGATCGTACGCTGAGCGCGAAACACCCCACCCGGCCCCAGCGTGTCACCAATACATTGGTCCACACCGTACTTCAAGGGGATCTTGTAATCCAGCTCGAACGCCTCCAGGCCTCCTACCTGGATCATCACCACCACGAAGTCTGCATCCCGGATCGCCTCTCGACGGTCCAACGTGGCCCAAACTTGTGCCGGGAGCCCGTTGTCCCGAATCATCCGTTGAGCAAACGCTTCCATCCGCCGCAGTTTCGGCTCGGTGCGACTCATCAGAGCGATTTCGCTATCGGCTAAGGCCGGCGTGGCCAGGATGTCGCTCAACAACGTCTTGCAGAAGACTATGCTCCCAGCCCCAATCATGGCAATCTTTCGTGGCATTCCTTCACCTCCGACAAAGCTTCCAATTGGACAGCTGGCCCGCTAGAACCAGTGGCACGCGTTGCCCCAAGTATGCCACCAAACGGCGCAGGCGGGTGAGTCTGGGACTTCCGCGCCAGAGGTTGCTAGCAGTGGTGGCGTACGAGAGCAGACGGGGCCAACGAAGCAAAAGCCACGGACGGGACCAAACCGGATCGTTACCCAACCCAGTCCAAGCGAGGCCGATGGCTCCGTGAAAAAGCGAAACCTCCCGGCGCAATCGTCAGGCAGGGGCCCCCCTGGCCTCGGGCCAGCCATCGGCTCGGCTACCAAAGAGCACTTAAGTGAGCCGACCTGGCTCGCTCGGCAGGCCTCGACCGCGTTCAAACCTTCACACGTGCGGGATGACGATCTTCCGCATAGCCCGTCGAGGGACACTGTTCGCCGGGCCCTGAACAAACGCACTCACCGGCACACGCCAACTCAGCCCCTAACGCCATCTGGCTGAGCCACACGGCGAGCAGTGTATGCCTTCGCTAGAAGAACGACAGCTAGGCAAGTGTACTGCAGCCCGCCCCGGACGTACGTCGGGTAGCACTACCGTAGGCCGTTAAACGAGGGAGAGGGGCTAGTCCAAAGAGGCACTGAACTGCACCTGCTGAAAGCCAGCGTCCTGAAAGGACCCGGGAGGAGTGGTGCTGGAGGTGGGAGTCGAACCCACATGCCCCGCCGAGGGGGCGCGGGATTTTGAGTCCCGTGCGTCTGCCAATTCCGCCACTCCAGCGGCGCCATTCAAAATATTAGCAAAAGCCTGCTCCGAGGATGCCGGCTCGGCCAGAGTGGGAACGGATTCAGGCTGGCCGGCAACCGCATTCTCCTCCGAGTTCACTCAGTTGCGGCCTCAGTCCTGATTGGTGAACTGCGTGTAGAGCTCCTCAATCCGGGCCGCGGGCAGGTCACCTTCGTGGAGGATCACCCGGTAACGCAGTCGCAGCAGTTGGCCTGCGGGCAACGTGTAGCTGCCATCCTGTTTGCGGTCACCGGTAAAATCAGCCAAACAGAACGGGTTGGCCGAGCATAGCCCGTAGCCCCGTGCGTGCCACCGAGTAGGATGGCGAACGTTGCCAGGGTGGTCGAACATGACCACACCGCAACGCCCAGAGGCAAGCTGGGCGGAATAGTGCACCCAACGGGCGGGCTTGCCCCAAATCTGATTAGTCCCCTTCAGCCCTTGAGAATTGACCAGTTGCGCCCCTTGATCCTCCCTGAGCGGATCCGTGAGCCGCACCGCGAAGCCACCATCCTCAGTGTCTCCGAAGCGCAAATCACGCCCTCGATCCGCCGCAACGCTGATCTCGGCATCGATCACACGCAAGGGAAGTTGATCCCAAACGGTGAATCGCTCCCGAACGGTGCCGATCGGATCACCGCTAGGGGGTTGCAACCATAAAACCAACTCGACCAAACAATGATCCTGTGCACAGTCGACCCGGGGCGCCTCCGAAAGGATCAGCTTCCCGGTCTTACCCACTTCAAGCTCGCGCCAGAAGTCGACGCCATTGATGTCCCCGTGGCCCCACCACAAGCCGCGGTGCCAGGGATGATCCTTGAATTTTTCCTCGCTCGGCTCGACCGGCCAACGCCGGGACAACTGGATGCCGGAGGGTGTGACCAATGGGTGCAGGAAAGGCTTGTCCCAGTGCCGTCCGAAGTGCACCGCGGTGATCAGTTGACCGGAGCGCTGGAGCTCGATCTTCCCAGCGCGTTGAACATAGCTCCATGCTG
>JAUQPO010000312.1 GCA_030550335.1 Acidobacteriota bacterium | reverse complement strand
GAATCGAGGTACGACCGCTCGAAGTCCGTGAGGAGGGGCCGTTACAGCTGGCTTCCGTAGTTGAACGGCTAGGGCGAGAGAGCGGTTTTGTGCTATCGGTCGTCGACGAATCCGCTCTGTTCGGTGGTTGGTTTGCGCCCAGTGACCTTGCAGCCAGGTTGGAGCGCGCGGGCATACTCTGGATTCCGCTTCCCGCTAGATGCGGTCAGATCGATTCGGAAGCCTTTGAAAGTTTTTGGACCTACGCCTGGCTGCGATTGTGGAGGCGATGTAAGGCAGGGCAGCCTTTGGTGATACATGGCTGGCCGGACGCCAACCTGAGTGTTCTCGCACTGGTCCGACTGGCGACTGAACTAGACAGCCCGGTCGGATCCCTATACCGGTGGCTGGACGGCTCCCTAGCTCAATGGGTAAAACCATCTGACCGCCGCAGCGCTCGATTGGTTCAAGCTTGGGAGTTCTTGGAACCAGCCGAACGGGTGGTGGCATGCTTATTGGGCGGCGCCGTCGGCGACGCTTTCGGATTCCCTGTAGAGTCCCTCCGGTGGGAGGAAATCCAACAACTCTACGGCCCTCGAGGATTACAGGAACCAGTGTGGACCCAGGGTAAGCTGCTGGTTTCCGATGACACGCAGATGACGCTGTTCACCTTGGAGGGCCTGCTCGCGGCTTGGGAGTCAACCGGGCGTTGGTCTGAGGCAGTTTCGCATGTCCGGGAGGCATATCTCGATTGGTTGTGGACTCAGTGCAGAGATACCCCACTCCGTCCGGATGGTCCGGTGGGTTGGTTGGCGCGACAACCAGAATTACGGGAGCGGCGTGGGCCAGGTTGGACGTGCTTGAGTGCACTTCAGTCCGGAGGGAACGGATCCATCGGTCGGCCGATCAACAACTCGAAAGGTTGTGGCGGTGTGATGCGGGTGGCGCCGGTTGGCCTAGTGGGGTTGCCGGGGGGAGCTCGAGCAGCATTCAGCTTGGGGGCCAAGACGGCTGCTCTGACGCATGGTCATCCCAGCGGGTATTTGAGCGCTGGTTTGATGGCCGCGATGGTACACGCTTTGGTGGAAAGAGACGCTACGGAGGAAGATACCCGGAGGAGCTTGCTCGCAGGCATTCATCAGGGATGTGAGATCCTCCGCGAGTATCCAGGGCATGGAGAAGTGCTGCGAGCAGTGAGCCGCGCCGTCGAGTTGTCGGATGTGGTTTTTGAAGACCACACCGAAGCTGTTGCACGGCTGGGAGGTGGATGGACGGGGGAAGAAGCTCTGGCCATCGCTTTGTATGCGGCACTGGTGGGGTCTTCTTTTGTGGAGAGTGTGCGGATCGCCGCCAATCACAGCGGCGACAGCGATAGCACTGCAGCACTAGCCGGGCAATTGCGGGGGCTGATTCAAGGCTTGCAGGGGATCCCGCATAGCTGGATTTTGGCGTTAGATGTTTTTGTCCCTGCAGTTTCCTTATGCCGCCGGCTCGTTCGACTTCGCTGGGGGAGCGCGTGAAGCCAAGCACCGTAAGCAGACCAGATCGCCGGTGGGACGGCATTATGTGCCTGCGCATCTAGCTTGTCAGTGGCGTAGCGTGCGTTCCTTCGGGGGTGGAAGCAGAGGAAGTCTGGTCGTTGGCCCGGCTGGCCATGGTTCGCTGATTAGACCGGAACTGGTTTTAGCGATCCACAGCTCGCGGCGCTACGGAGCCTTGCCAAAGAGCATCCGGCGACTGCCCGAGCTCAATCCGTTTGGCTGGCATGTCAGGGGCCTCGCTACAGGTTGACGAACCCCATTTTTTTGGGAAGCTGGGGGTTGGCCACGCGCTACCAACCGTTGCTCCCCTGCGACGCTGGTTTGAAACTCCCTCGGGGCGG
Organism: Acidobacteriota bacterium; assembly: GCA_030550335.1. Lineage (GTDB taxonomy): Bacteria > Acidobacteriota > Terriglobia > Bryobacterales > Bryobacteraceae > JAUQPO01. The sequence goes on along the minus strand of JAUQPO010000312.1, from coordinate 2,393 downwards.
GACACCAGAGGGCTGTTTCACCCCTGAGAAGTTAGCCGCTCGTTTCGCGCATGGTTCTGGAGCGCTGCTGCGGGAGAGGCAGCTGCTAGCCATAGGTGTGGCACGTGGTGAGCCGCGCGATAGCTATAAGGAACCGGATATTGGAAGGCCCTTGCTCAGTAACCGCCTTGTTCAAACCGGTGAGTGCGTGGCCTCGAGTCGGCTGTGGTGCGGCTAACCGGAAACTGGTTCAGGGGACGGCACCAAAGTAGGGGCGTCTTAGCTCATCGACTCAAGCACCCGCGGGAGGTCGAACGCAAATTAGGTCGAACGCAAATTGATGAGAGAGGCGTGGCGGCATCCGATCGCTGAACTCCTAGTGAGGCGGCATCCAGCGGAGCCTTACAGGACGTTACTTAGGCATAGAGGAAGATGAGAGGTTCGTAGGAGTAGGCGCGGTGGCCCAACGGGTGCGTGTCGTACGCAGGCACAGCGCCGTGGGGCGTGGAGCTAGCCGAGTTAGACGCGCACTGGATTCACGGGGCCGGGTGGGTTTTGGCGTACCGAATTTAATAGGCGATTCTCCTACGCATGGGCAGATCGGTCACCTGCTGTGGCCAATCCTGGTGAAGGCTGGATATGGCCCGGGCATCAACGGCGGAGGGCCGGGGCACGCGTACCGCTTCCGGCACAGCTAGTGTGATAATACTGACGAAACTGCCGGGCCGCACCCTCTGGCTGTCCAAATCGGTCCGAGAGGCGCGCGCGGCTAATGAAGACGGCTGTGGGTATCAGGATGCGGTATTACCTGGCCTTGTTTTCTCCAGAGACTTGGAAGGCCTTCAACGAGGCAGGTTGTTCCGTGATGGGGTTTCGGAGGGCTGTCGAGCCTCGCGCCCGAAGGGTTGTGACTCGTGACCGACTTATCTGCTATGTCACGAAGGTCTCCCGATGGACTGGAGTTCTCGAGGTGATCCACGGGCCGTTCATAGACCACACGCCTATCTTTGTTCCGGGGACGGATCCCTTCATTGTCCGATTCCGGGTGAAAGCTTTGGTGTGTTTGCCGCTCGAAAATGCGATTTCAATTTACGAGGATGAAGTTTGGGATAGGCTGTCATTTACCAGTGGTCGGGACCGTCGTTCAAGTGGTTGGACAGGACCCTTTCGGGAGAGCCTGTTTCCACTTAGTCAAGAGGATGGGCAGTTTCTAGAGACTCTGCTATGGAAGCGGGCGGGTTCAAGCAGCATCAAGCCGTCTCTGCCCAGCGCAGGTCGGATGGAGCTCCCTCCTGTGCCTCTGGACATGGTCGCGGAATCGACGGTTTTTGATGAGGCGCTGGAACCAATTGAGATGCAAGCGTTGGTGGCGATCATTGGCCGTCGGATGGGCATGGGTGTGTGGGTGCCAAGGGAAGACCGTGGCAGGGTACTCCGAGCAGGCAAGGGCGCGATTGATGAGCTGCTCGATCGGTTACCACTGGATTACGGTGACGAGGTACTCGCAGTGCTGGAGGGCTTGGATGTGGTGTGGTTAAAAGCCCATGCGATCAAGAGGGCATTCGGTGTGGGACGCTCTTCACTAGTGCGTAGTGCCCTCCTGCGGATGGCGGACCTCTTGGCCCTTCGGCCCAACACGAGAATCAAGTTGCATATCGTGGCGCCAGCGTCCGAACGCGAGAACGTGAGGCGTGAAATGAACCGCCCCGTTTTTGCGCTGCTACCGGGGAGGCCGCTGGCGCAATGTTGTACGTTCTTGTCTTACGAGCACCTGTGGAAGCTAGCGACAGACCCTCACTTGCGCTACCTCTCAGATGAGGTCTTGGACAAGTGTGCTGAGTCCTTAGGCGCTCCGTTAACTGGGAAGGGATGGTATTGAGAGCTGAGGTGGGGTCGGTCGAGTATGGGAGTTCGTCCGCCTGGGCGCGGCCAAGAGCTTGCGGCACCGCACGGTTGGACGCTAGGCAGAAGGGCCTGGATGTGGGTGCAGGCAGCCTTGCCGCTCTCGCCTACCACATTGCCCGGGCCAGGATGAGCGGAAGCCAGCCTTCAAGCTAGCGAAAGGTGGGGAGTAAGGTGCTCTTGAATTGTGACGCCGGGCGTCGTCGCAGGAAGTGATTGACGCCCTAGGCGGTAGAAAGCTATGACGGGATAGAGACGGAGGCCTTAAGCTGGCGCAGCTTACACGTGCTATGACGGGGGACAACGCTTGGGCTTTAGGGCCGCCGCGTACGGTAACACGAAGGCTACGTTGGGACCGAGGAGAAAGGCACAGCACTGTGACGCGCTACTCGCGACGGTTTGCTGCGCGGGTTTCTTAGGGACCCAAGTCGTACCGTGCGACGCGTGGGCTTCCAAGCGGGTTCACTCCGGTTCGTGGCTCACTAGCGGCGCTCCACCCTCGTGCTGACAAG
>JAUQPO010000311.1 GCA_030550335.1 Acidobacteriota bacterium | reverse complement strand
GGTGGCTTCAGACTGGGCACCACCTTTCCTTTCACTTTCATCCGATCCGGCAGTTCAACTTGCCCGCAAATGCCCGTTGGTGGAACAGCGCACCGCCAAGATAGATTTCGTGGGTCGTAGCGCTTGCCTCATTCCAAAGGGGTCTGCGATTGATGGAACTTCGTGGGAGTAGCGAATGTCTCTGGTGACATGTCAGCGAGCACTACTCCTCCCGCGCCAAAAAGCCAGACCGTTTATAGAGCTCATCGGCACCCCCTGACGGTAAGCTGGGTAGAGGCTTTGACTCAGCATGCGCCGTATATGGATGTTGGGATACTTGTGGGCTGCGAGCACACTTTGTGCGCAGCAAGTGTGGACTCTCGGATGGGAAGACTATGAAAACAAGGTCCACGGAGCCTGGCTCGGCCAAATCATCGGCACGCTGTTGGGGTTTGAATTCGAAGGCAAGATCGCCTCGAGCGAATCCGTGTGGGTGGATCAATATCCCAGCAACGATCCCCGCAGCCCGCGCGTCTTAGGGTGGGCCCCGGTCGACGACGACTACTATTACGAGCTAGTTGCGCTGAGAGCCTTCGAGCGTTTCGGGTTGGGAATGACGCTCGATCAGTTGGGTGAACAATGGAAGGCCAACGCCGCTGGCTCCTGGGGTTCGAGCCGGGAAACGCGCCTGGCGTTAATGCGCGGGATTCCCGGGAGTCAGACTGGACATCCGCGAAACAACCGCTGGTGGTGGACCATCGGCCCCCAGTTCAGCGCAGACATTTACGGGATGCTGGCACCTGGGAATCCCAATCTCGCAGCGCGACTGGCGTCAACCTACGGCAGGATCAACGGGCACGCGGAAGCTGTAGATGGGGCGGTGTTCGTCGCAGGGATGGTCAGCTTGGCCTTTCGCGAGACGGATGTGCGGCGAATTGTCCGCGAAGCTGCGGCTTTGATTCCCAACAGCTCGCCTTATCGCCAATGCCTAAACCAAGTGATTGCTCTAGCCGAGGCAGGTTATCCAGCGCGAGCGGTAACGGAAGCGATCGAAAACCGGTGGCGGCCTGTATACCCGGCAGTCAACAATGCGGTGGCCAACGGTGGGCTCGTAGCAGCCAGCGTATGGTTCGGTGGCGGCGACTTTCTACGGACACTGAACCTGGCTTTCCGTGCTGCCGACTTTTCCGATGCGGATTGCAACGCAGCGAATGCCGGGGCGGTCGTGGGCGCTATGGTGGGCCACCGTGGGTTGCCGGCGCACCTGGTTGAGCCCCTCAACGATCGGATCCGAGGCGAAAGACTCGGTGACGTACACCTGAGCCCGCCCGTGGATGAGCAGATTTCTGATATCGTGCGGCGAACAGTCCGCCTGGGCCGCCAGCTTATGTTGCAACACGGGGCACGGGATTTGGGTCAGGCATTTCAAATCGAAATCCAACCCCCGGTGATGGTTGCCACAGAAAGATTCACTCTGGCCGATCTGGCACGCTTGTGGAACGCCGATTGGGAACTGGAACGAGCAGGGTTCGGAGGAATGAGTTCCGGGGGTTGCGAACGCGCCACATATCTGAGTGGTGACATGCTCGTCACCTGGCCCCAGGACGAGGCTCGTGGCGTGCTGCTGCGCCGAAAAGTGGTGCTTACTGGTGCACCACAGCTTGAGTTGGAAGTCGGCGCTCAAGCAGGCTGCGCCTGGCAGTTGACAGTCGCAGCAAACAATACGATCGTCGCCACGGAGCTGATTGAAGGGGCAAGCGACGCCAGCCCGTCGTGGCGCACCCTTCGCCTGGACCTCACTAGATTCGCAGGCCAGCTCGTGGAACTGCGCCTCTACCAGCGAACGTCTCTGCGCCGCGCCACTGCTGGAAGCGCTTACTGGCGCCGCATCGAGCTGACGAACACCAACCGTTAGAAAGCGACACCATCACTGCCGGGTCTGCGCTAGGGTCTTCAGGCTAGCCAGCTGTGTTCGCGCCCCGAGATGGTCTGGGCTGTACCGTAACACCTGTTCGAATTCCTCTCGCGCCTGCGCGCGATCCCCCAGACCCAGATACCCCAAACCGGCCAGGTAATGAGCGGTAGCCAAGCGCTGCCGTTGGGATTGCTGCTCGCCGAATGAGGCGAAGAAATCAATCTCCCGGGCCGCTCCTTCCAAAGCACGTTTTCCCGCATCGAGAAGGCTCTGGAATACCTGGCGCGCTTCCTCCACTTGGCCCAGCTTTTGGAGCGCTCGAGCGCGGTAATAACTTTCGGTACCGAGCAGGGTTTCTAACGCCCGGCGAGTGGCAAGCGGCGCTGCCACGGCCAACCGCCACTGCTCGCGGGCGAACTCCGCCTTGCCTAACGCCTCATACACGACCCCGAGCCAGTAGCGTATCTCCGCCTGCCGCGCGCCCTCGAATCGTCGCTCAGCAGGCAGGTTTTCGGGGACGTGTAAGGCGCTCTCGAAATCATGCAGTGCCTCCTGTAGCCGGCCTGCAGCCAGGTGCTGCTGGCCTCGCAGCAAGTGGGCATCGATCCAATCATCCGCCACCCGGATTGAGCCACCTTCCCACACCGAGAAACGCCGAGCTGACATCAGCTGGATGGCCTCGTCCCATTTCCCCAAAACGACTTTCAAGGTGATCTCACGTGCCAGGGCGTCGTCCCGTTGTTGGACGACTTCATGATTCCGTTCGAGCATAGCTAGGCGTTTTCCAGGCTCCACCCCGGCCGCCTCGTACAGGGCATCGAGCTCGGCAAAATGTAAGGCGTACTTCTGGGGCAACGAGACAGCCTTTTCCAGGTACTGAATCGCCTTATTCAAATCTGCGCCTTTGCTGGCCCGAGCGTAGGCTAAGGCCAGGTTCCGGTAAACGATCGGGAAGGTATCGTCGAGAGCTGCGGAACGCTCCCAGAGTTGCTGAGCTCGTTCTGGCTGCCAGTCGAAGAGCAGGTTGCCGAGGTAATAAGGAGCCCGAGCGTCTTTGGGATTGACGGTCATGGCACGTTCAAGCACCGGAATGGTCTCCCACTGGAAGGGAAAGACATACTCCGGTGAACCCTTGGCCGCTTGCTGGTAATAACCGTTTGCCTGGGCGTCGTCACCGAGCTTCTCGGCCATGTAGCCCAAGTAGTAATGAACCAGCGGCGAGACCTTACTGCGCCCGGCAGCCGCAGTGACCAGCTCCTGCAAGACCGTTTTGCCGTCGCTCCACAATCCCGCGTTCATGTAGTCCGCAGCAAGTTCCAGGCTGGTCAACGGGTGCTCGGTCATGGCCTGGAGCAAGCGTGCCCGTGCGGTCTCCTCCCGCGAGGCCAGCCATTCTTCAGCCATGTACCGCACATCCAAAGGATCCGTACGCCGTTGTGCTTCAGAGAGGAGGGCCAGGGCTTGGGACCCCCTGCCCAACTGGCGCAGCAACGAGGCCTTCAAGGCCAGAGCACGCACGTTCAATGCATTGGCTTCCAGAGACCGGTCGACGAAGTTCAGCGCCTGTTCCCACTCGCCACGGGCTGTGCTGATCTCCGCAAGGCAGTAATAACCCGCAGCCCGCCACTGCAAGCTCCAGGTCGCGCTGTAACAGTACCGGAAGGCCTCTTCCTGCTTACCCTGCGCTTTGAGGGCCAGGCCCAAGTAGTACAACGGCTCGGCATCTTTGGGCGTAGTATACCGATCGGTCAATCGCTCGAGAGCCTTACGAAAGAGCCGTTCGGCTTCCGCGAAGCGCGCTTTCTTCAAATAGTTGATGCCGAGGGCAGTGTTCACCCGCACGTCACCCGGGTCACGCCTCAGCGCTTCTTCCCAGTAAGGGTCAGGCTCAAGCGTGGGGTGATGGAATTGCTCAATGCGCAGGCCCGTCAGGTATAGCTCCTCATTGGTTTTGATCTCCTGGGGTGGTGGCGGCGGTTCCACAGGCTTGGGCATCGGCTGAGGTTCGAGTCGAATTGGTGTGTAGCCCACAAGCTCCTTTCCAGCAACCAGTAAAGAAGCCCGCAAGCTGTGTTCGTCGATACCCGCCGGCAGGACCACCTCACGTACATACGGCTTGGCCGGGCCAATGGCAATCGTCTCGCGGAACAATACCCGATTTCCAGCCTTCAGCATCACCTCAGCAGACCGATGTTCTTGCGGGGTGTAGAACCCTAGCTTGGCTCGACTACCCGATATCTCTAGATTCACCGCGCCATTCAGGTTTGCGTTCTTCACCCCACCGATTTCCCGGAAGGGATACCAGTACATTTCGAATGCTTTGGTTTCGAACGGCTGAAGCCAGCTGTAATCCGGCTGGTTGTCCGAA
>JAUQPO010000310.1 GCA_030550335.1 Acidobacteriota bacterium | reverse complement strand
GATCTCTAACTGGAAAGTACCAGGTGGCACCGCTCGTCTGGCTGTAGCTTCGGTCTCCCAGTATTCGTCTCGCACAACCAGCAGCAGGCGATGATCCGCTGTAACCGGTGGCTCCAGTAAGACGCGCACGTGGGATGGATCCTCTTGCCGATCCAACTGAATTGCGGCAATCTTGGCGGACGGCTCTTTACGCGCCGCCCAGATCACCATGCGCACGAGCAGCGCGTACATATACTCCCAGTAGTGCCAGGAGCCCGGCACAGCCCACTGGTTCTGAACCAACGGGATCAGCCCTCGCTCCCGCCAAACCGCTGTGACCACGCGTCCCCGGCCGACCTGCCGGGTCGCGAGAACTGGTGCCCCCGCTTGGCTCCGAATCAAAACCTCGCCACGCGCCTGCGCAGGCCCGACACGGAGTTGCTCAAATGGAAAGCTTTCCAACGGGACGTGGCGAACGATGAAGTGGTCCGTGGCCGTCTCCCACGAGCCGCTCAATGCCGCCCCTCCGCTGGGGATCAACGCGGCGATTTCCTCCAGATCGTGAGCTCCGTCAGGCGAAGTCGTGCGAGGGTCGATCAGCACCAGCCCCATGCCATTCCGAACCCGCTCGAGAATCAGCCGCCGCAGGCGTTCCGGCATCTCGTCCCACGGGCGGTTACCGGGAAGCACCATCACGTCATAGGCGGGCCCATTGAGCAATGCGTCGAGCAGGTACGTGTACGCAAGGGTGAAAGGGGCGCCGTAGGACGGCCCCCGTTCCCCATAAAAGTCCCCGAAGCCCCAACGGTTCGTGCCCGACGACGAGCCTAAAGTCACCGGATACAGCTCGCATTCAAGGCGTTGGGCTAACTCCACAGCAGCTCGACCGTGAGCTACGTCCGGTACGATCAGCACTCGGATCGGGCCTCTGGCAAAAGGCCGAGCCCATCGGATGTGCGGCGTCTGCACATCCAACCCGTAGGGTGCGTCCATACGGCCCAGCCGGGCCAGAACCTCGTTGTACTCGGTCAGCCGGAAGCGGTCCAAATACAGCTCGCAGGTGCTGGGTGGGGAAGCCAGCAGGCGCAATTCGTCCACGTGTTCCAAGTCAACGCCTACAAAGCCTGCGAGCCGCAATTGGACATGGTTCACCCCTCGTTTCAAGTCCACTTGCTGACGCGCAGCACCACCAGCAGTTCTCAGCTCGACGCGAAGAGCAACCGACTCCGTGGCATAAACGAAGAACTGCAGCGCCTCGTACCGGTGCCAGTCTTGCGGAACATAGCTGGTCGCCACACCCCCCTCAGACCCGGCTGGTAGCCGCACGCGCAGACTATGGGTCTGCCAGGACGGGAACTCCGTCGAAACCTCCACGCTGGTCGCCCCGATTCCCCGCCAGCGTTCCACTTCCCGGCTGTCCTCGAAACTGGCGAAATCGGGGCTCGTCGGCCGGTCCGTGAGCTGTGTTTTCGTGAGATAGACCGCCGAGGCGCCACCGAGTACCACCAGCAGCGCTGTTACCACCCGCGAAAGCCGCATGCGCAGATTATAATTGCGGCCGGGCACTGGCGGAGATGACGCAACCTGCGGGAACCGCCTCTCGGGCTGCCACCCATCAACGCGTCGCTGATGCTGTCTTCCCACCGGGCAAGACGATCAGCTCCACGTATCCGTGGCTCGCTAGGAAGCGGAAGTAGCCCAGGTAGTCGAACGTGTCCGGACCCAGCTCCAGTCGTGTCAGCCGGATGACCTCGGCGAGTGTCCTACGGCCGTCACACCAGTAGAGGGCTGTTGCCAACCGCGTGTCCCAAGCAGCCGAGGGCCAGCCTTGCCGCTGCGGAACGGGCAGGTCGTCTAGCGGTATCGAGCCGATACGTTTCCTGCGCACAACCAGGCGCCGTGCCTCGTCCGGTAGCTCTGCGACCTGTACAGCGCCGGCTTGGTCCGGTAGACTCCAGCCGTGCTGGCGAGCATGCCGCTCAGCCGCAGCCCGCACCCGACGTCGCTCCCCCTCGAACACCGCCTCCAGATTTGCGAGCTCCATCGCCGGATCATACCGGGGGGCTACACGCCGCACTGATAAAATGGCCTGCCGGTGTCGCTCGTAGCGGTACTGCAGCTGGTCGGCGGCATCGGCCCATCGCTGGACCAGCTCATCAGGTCGAGCAGCCTTGTTGATGGCCTGGGTGGCGTCATGCGCCCGGGTTCGAAGCTCGCCGGTCGCACGATCCAGTGCCAACCGCGTTAACCAGAAAGCGTCAGCGTCGGACGCTGCTGCCACAGTGTATAAAAACGCCGCCGTCACGATGGAAAGGTCGCGCAAGGACCTCGGATCGACGTCGTCCGGGGTGTCCTCACTGTTATGGTGCGTGTTGGTGCCGCTGCCGCTATAGGGCCAGACGGTGGGGACGCCGATCGTCGGATCACTCAGGTAATTGTCGGTGCCCATCCGATAAGGCCGTTCGAAAAAACGCCTGGGAGGGTCAAGACTCCCGAAGTAACGTCGGGCGATCTCCAACACCAGTGCGTCGACGTAAGACGCGCTGGCATGAGGGTTGAGATAGAACGTGTACTCCGTTCCGGGCAGTTCGTACCTAGCGGCCGGCGTGTCCAAACAGATAGCGGCTACTGTCCTGCGGATGCGTTCACGGTGTGTCTCGAGATAATGCAAGGACCCGTAGATCTCGGGCATAGCCAACACGCGAATAGAACGCCGTGGCTTCGGCAGCTGGCCCGTTGTGATCAACTCCTGGAGTGCCTGCGCCGCTTCGAACATCGCTGCCACGCCCGTCGCGTTGTCCTGTGCCCCAGGCTCAGCCGTGTGAGCGAGGGCCAAAACTTCTTCCCGCCCAGGGACCCCTGGCAGCACCGCCGTGAGATAGGGATAGGTGCCCTTGAAATATCGGCTGTCCACCAGTGCGCGGACTTTCACTTTCTGACCTGTGGCCAGCTGTCGCTGCAGCCATGTTGCCTGTTTGGGCGCGAGAGAAAAGCAAAACAGTGGTGTGTCGCCTCGCGTAAATCCCCAACCCTTGTCTCCCCAGGCGTTAACCCAATGGTGCCCATCCACGAGCTCCGGGTTTTCGGTGTAACCGCTGATGACCCCGACCACCCCAGAGCGCGCCAGCTCCCACTTGATTGGAGAAGGATTGCGGCGCGTGAACGCCACTTTACCTCGTAGGCCGGGGCTCGTGAGGGACCCCTTGTCATCGCTGACCTCTACCACCTCCGCCACTAAGCCTCCTGGCGGCGTGGGCCCACTCCACATGCAGAGCGATTGTGGGACCTTGCGGTAGTCGCAGAGCACGCGGAACTCTTCGGGGGTGGGAGGCTCGATCACTTCTAACCGCGCCTCGGAAACCTCCCATGCCAACGGAAGCGTCCAGTACCCCACCTGGGTCACCCCGTCGGCCGGAGCACCCCGAACCTCCACGTCTTTGAACCCAGCTCGCCTGGCCTCACGCGCCAAATACCGACTCGCCTCGTGAAACTTGCTGAACGTGAACCAACGTTCGATCGCGTAGAGCTCCTCCACTCGGCGCAGGGCGCGTTGCGGCTGAACTACACTCTGAAGCTGACGGAGCAACTGGATGAGATCGACCTCGAGGGCGCTCGCATTCGTCAGCACCCACAAGCCAATCAGGAGCCGCAGCAGCCGCATACTCGGTCATCTTATCGAGCCTTCCGGAACGCCAGCGTGATCCGCTATGGATTCGTCCCGCCCCCTAGCGCTTTCCTAAGGAGACACTTTGGTCTGGCGCAAAATGGTCCGGTACGCGTTGCGCCATGTGAGTAGACCGAATGCTCGGAGTAGCAGTCACGCCGCAACCATATCCGAGCTCCAGCCTCGAATGCTAAATCCCTGTTCCGAACCGCCGAAGCTCCAGAGCTGCAGTTCGGGTGTGGGTAACTCGCTGGTTCGCGCCCGAACTAGTCACCGACCCAGTGGCTGCCGATGCAACGCCGACTTCGGGAAGTTCTCCGATTTCCAAGCTCCGCGCGAAAAGCAGCCATCCGGTTAAGCTAGTGAATTCGATATTTCGAAATGATCCAGGCCCTGATTTTCGACCTTGGAGGCGTGATCGTCCCGCTCGATTACCGCGCCGCCCGTGCAGCGATCCAGCGCGTTTCCTCGCTCAGCCCCGAATCGATCGAAGAGCGGATCGCCTCGTCGGGGTTGGTGGAACCTTTCGAGACTGGCAAACTGAGCGCTGAGGAGTTCTACCAAGCGCTGAGTGCGCATTTGGGACTCAAGGTAAGTTACGAAGAGTTTGTTTTGTTGTGGAGCGCCTTG
>JAUQPO010000024.1 GCA_030550335.1 Acidobacteriota bacterium | reverse complement strand
AAGAAGCGGGCAACGGTAAAATGAGACGCAGCTCTCTGGCCGTTAGATGCCCTGAGCGTCGGAGCAACCGTTCATGAGCGGAACAATAGCGCGTCGTGACCTGTTGTGCGCCTGCCTGGTACACGCCTTACCCGTCCCAGGCGGGCAGGTCCCTGCACCACCTAAGGTCAAGCTGGGATCCTACCAGGTCTCCCGGCTCATCGTCGGCGGAAATCCCATCAGCGGCTTCTCGCATTTCTCAGCTGAGATGAGCCGCGAAATGGTGGACTATTTCACCGCCGAGCGAGTGAAGGCCCTTTTGCGCCGCTGTGAAGCCTTTGGCATCAACACTTGGCAATCTCGCGGCGACACCCACATCATGCGCCTGTTGCATGAATATCGGCTGGAGGGCGGCCGGATCCAATGGATCGCCCAGACGGCCTCCGAATACGCGGACATCTTCCGCAACATACGCACTATCGCCAGCTACCAGCCGATCGCGATCTACCACCACGGCACTCAGACGGACCGGTTCTGGCGTGCTGGCCAGATCGACCGGACGCTCGATTATCTTAAAGCGATCCGCGATACGGGCGTTTTGGTGGGCTTGGGTACACACATTCCCGAGGTCATCGACTACGTGGAATCGAAAGGCTGGGACGTAGATTTCTATATGACCTGTCTCTACAACCTGAGCCGCACGCGCGAAGAGGCTGAACGACTGACTGGTGCAGCTGTACAAGGCGAATTTTTCTGGGATCCCGATCGCCAAGCCATGCTCCGCCGCGTGCGACAAGCGTCCAAGCCCTGCTTAATCTTTAAGGTCTACGCCGCTTCGCGAAAGTGCCAGTCGCCGGACACTATGCGTTCAGCTCTGGAGGAGGTCCTTCGTGCGGCCAAACCCACCGACTGCATTGTGATTGGGATGTTCCCCAAATATAAAGACCAGGTCGCCGAGAATTGCCTCCTTTTCCATGAAGCACTTCAAGCGACGCGCCCTACGAGTTAGCTGCACACGGGTTGAGCCTGTTCCTGGCTGGGTCCTCTACCTGGCGGCCAGCGACCGGGGGTTGTGTCAGCTCAACTTCGCTGGCGAGCCGGAGGCGTTCCGCCAAGAGCTCGAAGCACGAGGCTATCTGGTCCAGTGGGAAGACCCGCCGCGCCACCCGGTACTCAGGCAGGCAGCACAACAGCTGGTCGAATACGTCCAAGGCAAGCGTCGGCAGTTTACAGTTCGGCTGGATCTGGAGGGCACAGCGTTCCAATTATGTGTCTGGCAAGCTCTCCAGGCCATCCCTTACGGAGAGACACGCTCCTATCGCGAGATTGCTGAGGCCATAGGCCACCCTCGATCGTGGCGAGCCGTCGCCAGAGCCAATCGCGACAACCCTCTGCCGATCTTCGTGCCCTGCCATCGGGTGATCCGCCAAAATGGAGCACTCGGCGGTTACCGACCCGGCCTCGAGTTCAAGCGCCGCCTGCTGGAGCTCGAACGGCGGTTCAAACGAGCTTAACTCGTGAACGTTCTTTCTCGCGCACCAGCGCTGCGATACGACTCACCAGTTCTTCACGCTCCTCTAGCTCGATGTCTATCCGCAGGCAGTAGAGTGGCATGCCAGCCAGATAACGCGGGAAGTCTGGGCAGAGGTTGACCAGATCTTTCTCCGTCGTTACCAGAACTTCAGCCTTAGCCCGATGCGCCGCAGCAGCCAGCTCGCGCAAATCCCTAACCCCATAGCGGTGATGGTCTGGAAAGGCACGGCGACCAGACACCTGCAGATCGAGTTCTTCCAGGCTCGCCCAGAACGAAGCCGGCCGAGCCAATCCGCAAAACGCGTACACTCGATACCTGCTCAGTTGAGCGAGGGGCAAGGGCTGCTCATCGATGGCGTTCCACCAATCCCTGGCCACAACGCGCGCGTGGTAAATGGGCACATGGGGATTGTACTTGCGTACCAGCTGCTCGATGCCTTCGATGGGCCGGTCTTCGCGACACCGAGTTATCACCACCACATGAGCCCGTCGCAAGGCGTCCAATCCCTCGCGCAGCCTTCCCAGTGGAACCAATGCGCCGCCACCCGCAGGGTCCAACGCGTCCACGAGAACTATGTCCAAATCGCGAGCCAGCCGCCAGTGCTGGAACCCATCGTCCAGGAGGAACAAGTCTGGCTTGAGGCTAACTTCGAGCTCTCTGCCCACCCGGTAGCGATCTGCACTAATGCCCACGCTCGCACAACCACTCTTGATCAACAGCTGGGATTCGTCTCCTGTCAGGACAGGATCCACCTCTTGACCTGGCCGCGCTATGACCGGCCGCGTTTTACGCCTGCGGTAGCCGCGTGTGAGCACTGCAGGACGGATGCTTGCCTCGCAAAGCCAGCGACAAAGCGCCAGAACCAGAGGTGTCTTGCCTGCACCGCCGACCGTGAGTCCCCCCACGCTCACCACAGGTGTCCCCAACCGCTTTTGCCGGAGCAGATCGATTCTTTTCTTTAGCTCGGACCCCAAAGTCCAAAGCCATGTGGCAGGACGCAAAGCCACTCTGCCGGCCCAACAAGGTGGCAACACAAAGATCGACTGGCGGCTCAACTGCTCAATCCACCTCAACGCTCGCTCGGTAGCCCCTCTTCGGCGATTGGCCAGATTGCGCGCCCGCTCTCCCAAAGCCTTGCGCTTTTGATCATCGTTCAGCAGCTGCGCGATTGCATCACCCAGCTCCTCTGGCCGCTCGATCACGACAATCGCGTTTTCACGGCGAAATTCCTCAACGATCTCAGCAAAGTTCTCGTTATGCGGGCCTACAACAACTGCCGAACCGAAGAAAGCTGGCTCCAGCACGTTATGCCCGCCCCGGCGAGCCAGCGAACCTCCGACGAAAACTACATCCGCAAATCGATACACACCAGCCAGTTCTCCAATTGAATCCAACAACAGGACACCGGGCAGCGATAGCGTCTCGCAACCGCGCAAACTGCTCCGCCGGACCCAATTGAGCCTCCGTTCAGCTAACTTGCTCGCGACAAGCTCGAACCGTTCTGGCCGGCGTGGGGCTAAGATTAGCAGCAACCGCGGGTGGCGCGCGGCAAGGTGCTCGAACGCGTCAAGTACGGCATCATCTTCATCTGGGTCGGAGGAGCCTAGAGGTGGCATCGTGCTGGCGGCTATCCAGACTCGATCCGGCTGCAGCTGTTCGATCAACCCATGCACCTCCGGCGGCGGTGGCACGGCCTCCGGGTCGAAGTCGAACTTCAAATTGCCTGCTTCGATCACGCGCTGACTCGGTGCGCCTAAGCAACGGAATCGCTCCGCCATCGACGGTCCCTGGACCAGGATCGCCTGCGGTAGTTTCAGCACCTCCGAGAACAGCCACCGACACCAGCGGTAGCGTGGCAAGCTGCGGTCGGAGATGCGGCCGTTCACGATCAGAAGCCCAGCACCAGCACGCCGGGCTTCACGGTAAAGGTTAGGCCAGATTTCCGTTTCTAGCACTACGACGACCGACGGCTGTAACGCGCGTAGGACCTTTCGCACCGCAAAGCGATAGTCAAGCGGTGCATAGAAGACGCCACTCGCCAAGCCATGCAGTTTTTGCTCGGCCACTCGGCGTCCAGCCACAGTCCCGCAACTCAGATACACCCGCCGGCGGGGCTGGCTTTGTTTGACGCGGCGAATCAAAGAAAGGGCGCAGAGAACTTCTCCCACGGATACGGCATGAAACCAGAGGGCTCCAGGCGTCGTCGCACGAAGCGTAGCCGGCAGAAAGCCGAACCGTTCCAGCAGGTGCTGCCGGTAATCGCGGTCGCGCAGGGCGCGCACCGCCAGGTAGCCCAGGACAAGCGGAACACATAGAGCCAGAAAAAGGTTGTACGCAATGAACCGTAACCAGCTGGCGAACGTACTCCTCACGCTCTCCTTGAGTATAGCCACCGGCACCACGTTGGCCGACGAGCGCCGGGCTTTCAAACCTAAGCCCATAGAAGCCTATGCGGCGCGCCAGACCATCGACGGGCTCACCATCGCCGCCGAGCCATTCGAGACCGAGCAGAAAACACGCGAAGCTTTTGGCAAGCTGAATCCGAACCGATACGGAATCCTCCCGGTCCTCGTGCTGATGCGAAATGACTCGGGTAAAACGGTGGACCTGAGCAGCATGCGCGTGGAGTACGTGCGGCCCGATGGTCGCCGCTTACCAGCGATTCCCCCTGAGGAGGTCCCCTACTATCGAGGTGCAGATCGCCCTCGTTTGACGCCTCGCGTGCCCTATCCGCTTCCAGGCCGAACCGGCGGCCAGCGCAGGAATCCGCTGGAGGCTGAAGAAATTCAAATCCGCGCGTTTAGCGCCCGCATGTTACCACCGGGAGAGTCCGCTTACGGGTTCTTTTATTTCCACACGGCCAGCCATACGGGAGCCTGTCTTTACATAGTGGGCATCGAAGACACCTCCACCCGCCAGCCGTGGTTTTACTTCGAGATTCCACTAAGCGCCCCTAGATGATCCGGGTGCACGAGAGCGCCTACTGGGGCGATGCACGGGTAAAATACACACCCTCGCCCCGCAGGCCGCGATAGCGAGCACCCCAGGCCCACAGCGGCGGACTCATTAGGCTCTGTCTCTAGCTCTAGCCCTTCGATCTCGAAAATTCTTCAGCGAGCCAATAGGGTTGACATCACTTTCAGCCCGGCTTCCATGGCCGCCCACGGCTTCCCCGCATGGAATGGCAAACCGTTGCGGAAGCGCCATGGTAGGTAATACCCAAGGAGTTTCTTGCCCATCCTCCACAGCGGCGAGACACCGACACGGTAGCGGCCATTGGCACGCTCGTCTACTTCCACAGGGCGCTGCGGGTCACCAGTCAAGCGCAGGGGAACGTGCGCAAACGTGGCGGTATCGAACTGCTCCATGATACACATACTGGTCGGTTCGAAGACCTGCTGTGGCTCGGTGCCCAGGATGCGAGCTGCCACCTGCTCGGCTGCCGCGTCCGCCTGTAGCATGGCCAGGTACGCTTGCTTAACCGGGAAGTCTGCCGCATCGCCGGCCGCAAAGATGTGGGGATAGCCGACCACTTGCCGAGTGGACAGTTCCGTCCGCAAAAAGCCTCGATCATCGGCCGGCAGAGGCGGCAACCACGTGGAGGCCACGTAAGGCGGGAAGGAGATCAGCAAATCGTACGGCAAAGTCTCGCCGTGGGCAAAGCGGACAACATTCGGCAACACTTCCTGGGCAATCCAATTACGAACTCCGTGAATCCCCCTGCGCGCGAACTCTAGCTCGACCACTTCGTTCAGGCGCGGACCAAACGCTTGGATGTAACCCTTCTCGTAAGTCGCATAGCTGATGTCAACTTGTCGGCGGACGCCCTGCCGGCGCAGCCAGCTATCGAGCATGAAGACCAGTTCATACAACGGGCCAGAGCAGCGGTTGTTGGGGGGAACCAAAAAGAGCACCTGTTGGCGGTGGCCCTGCCGGGCAAGCTCCACGAGCTTGCGCAAGCGGCCGCGCAAGTCCAGCATTTGGTCTGCCGTCCAGATCTGGGCTGCATGGTCGCCCAAGCCAGGGATCTCTTCCGGACGCATCCGGGCGCCTGTGGCGATGATCAGGTAATCGTACGCCAGGTGGGAAGGGCTGCCGGAAGCGAGAAAGAGCCGGCCCTCTTGGGGATCCATCCCCTCGAGTCGTGCTGTGACAAACCGGATACCCGCGCGTTCGGCCGCAGGGCCGATTGGTAACAACAACCGCCCAGGGTCCAGTCCAAAGGGGATGTAAATAGAATTGGGCTTGAAGTAAAACTGCGGCTCGGAAGAGACCAGTGTAATGCGTACTCGGCCTGCGGCGCGCCAGCGGAGGTAAAAAGCCGCTTCTAGGCCCGCAAAGCCGCCCCCAACGACGACTACTTCTGTAGCCATACTCAAAGCCTCCTTTGGAACAGGAAATTCGGATCCTAGAGGGAGTTGATGCAGACGATCGGATTTGGTGACGAGCTTGGAGCCGAACCCGGCCCTGGGAACGAACCCCGTAAGCCCCCGCGGATTAAAGAGGTTTGCCGCCACACCCCTCTGCTGCGCCCCCAGATCTTTCAACTTCGGTTTTCCCGTAAGGGAGGCAGCACGGCTGCGTTTAGCAGGGAGTGTTGTGGAGGGCAGGGATGACTTTGACCGGAGCCTTGAAACAGGTGTGAAGACGCTCCTTGGGCCGAGCCAGCAACGGGCCTCACACCCCTTCGCTGACAGCCAAAGCGCCAGCCGTCACGCCAACCGCCTCACACCTGAATCCCTAAAATAACTTCCTCTCGCCGGACCGGCCGGTACAACGAATCCCGCTCCACAGGATCCCGGCCAGCTTCGCGAATTAGCCGCACCAACTCTTCTCGCGTCAGCGCTTGGCTGGTGGTGGCACCCGCCTCGTGATAGATCTTCTCCTCGACCACTGTGCCGTCGATATCGTCGGCCCCAAAGTACTGCGCGATTTGAGCCACGCGTGGCGTCATCATGATCCAGTAGGCCTTGATGTGAGGGATGTTATCCAGCAAGAGCCGCGCGACGGCGATGTTTTTCAGGTCGTCAAAACCGGTGGTCGGCGGCAAATGCGACAAAGCTGTGTTCTCTGGATGGAAAGCCAAAGGGATGAAAGCCATGAAACCCCCGGTTTCGTCTTGCAGGGCGCGTAAGCGCAACAGGTGGTCGACGCGATCCTCGTAATTTTCCACATGCCCATAAAGCATAGTGCAGTTGGACTTCAACCCCAGCCGGTGGGCTTCACGCGCCACTGCGAGCCACTCTTCTCCGGAGATCTTGTGGTCGCAGATCTGGCGCCGGACGCTGTCTCGAAAGATCTCTGCGCCTCCACCCGGTAAGGAGTCGACGCCGGCTTCCTTGAGGCGGACCAGCGTCTCGCGAACGCTTAGTCCACTCCGGCGGGCCAGGTAGGCGATCTCCACCATGGTCAGCGCCTTCAAGTGAACGTGTGGGTAACGCTGCTTTAGCCCGCGGAACAGATCGCAGTACCAGTCTAGGGTCAACTGAGGGTGTAAACCGCCGACGATATGGAACTCTGTGACCGTGTCCGTATACCCCTGCCCCGCCAGTTCCCAGACCTGTTCTAACGACAGCGTGTACGCTCTCGGATCCCGTATCCGCTTGCCAAAAGCGCACAGCCGGCAGCTAGCTACACAAACGTTCGTGGGATTGATGTGGCGGTTGACGTTGAAGTAGGTGACGTTACCGTGCAGGCGCTCGCGCACCTGGTTAGCAAGGTACCCGAGTGCGAGCAAGTCATGCGTCCGGTAAAGCGCCAGGCCGTCTTCGAAGCCCAGGCGCTCGCCTCGCTCAAGTTTTTGGGAAATCGGGAGAAGGTTAGGATCTTCGAAGCTCGGCGAACTCATCCCCAGCCCCTCGAGCCGAATAGGATATCCACCGCCCAAAACAAGGAGAATAACACGCTCAACAGGCCATTCGCGGTGAAAAAGGCGGCATCGACTCTCGAGAGATCGTCAGCACGAACCAGGCTATGTTCCCAAGCTAGCAGCGCCGCCACTACTCCCAAGCCCAGCAAGCTAGGCCCACCCAAGTGGAACTTAGCTACGAGCACGAGTAGGCAGCCCACCATTACTAGATGGAAGGCCCGTGCTATCCACAGCGCCCGGCCGATGCCTAGGCGGCTAGGGATGCTGAACAGGCCATGTTGTCTGTCGAATTCGTAATCCTGGCACGCGTAAATGATGTCGAACCCGGCAACCCAGAGCATTACTGCAGCCGTGAGCCACAAGATGCGGAGGTCTAGCGAACCCGTAACGGCGATCCACGCAGCGGCCGGCGATATCCCCAACGCGAAGCCTAAGACCAGATGCGACAGACTGGTGAAGCGCTTGGTGTAGGAGTACAAGAGGACCACCGCTAACGCGACCGGTGCTAAGCGGAAGCACAACGGATTCAGCGCGCGCGCCGCCAGCAGGAAAATCGCAGCGCAAACGATCAGGAAGCCCCAGGCAAAGCGCTTCGAAAGCAACCCCGACGGCAGGTGGCGATTGCGCGTCCGTGGATTCAGTGCATCCAGCTCAGCATCTGCGATCCGGTTGAACGTCATCGCTGCCGAACGCGCGGCCACCATCGCCACGATGATCCAGAAAATGGTCCAGCCAGGGCGCGGGAGCAGGAAGTTGCGCTCCCGAGCCGCGAGCAACGCCCCCGTCATGGCAAAAGGCAGGGCGAAGACCGAGTGCTCAAACTTGATCATCTCCAAAACAAGCCATAGCTTTTTGCAGAGCCTGCCCAGCATGGACGGTTAGCCACGAATGCGGCATTCCATAACGGGTGGCTACCATTTTAGTTGATGTTGACACGGCTCACCGGTGCCTGCTTCTTGGCAGGGCTGTTACTGCTGGTTTCCTGCAAAGAGAAACCCGCTCGTTGGGAGGAGCTCAATCTACGGCGGATCGTGCTCCCGGACGGCTTCGAAATTCGCGCAGAAGTGGTCACTCACCCAGAGGACATGATGCGCGGGATGATGTTTCGGACCTCACTGCCGGAAGGCCGCGGCATGCTGTTCATCCATGGCGAGCCGGGCAAATACCCTTACTGGATGTACCAAGTCCGGATCCCGCTGGACATTTTGTGGCTAGATCCCGATGGGCGCATTGTTGAGATTTCGGCCAACACGCCGCCCTGCTTGACGCGAGCCAGCGAGTGCCCTACCTACGGCGGCAACTACGACGCCCTCATGGTGCTGGAGCTCCCGGCGGGTACGGTCCAAAAGCACGGTTTACAGGTGGGGCAAAGGTTGCAAGTGTGGGGGACTCGATGAACGAGGACGCGTTGCGAGAGCTGCTGACCCAACTGAGAGACGGCCAGCTCGATGTGGATCAAGTTCTGGAGCGGCTGCGCGTGCTGCCTTACGAAGATCTAGGTTTCGCCAAGGTGGACCACCATCGGACGCTGCGGCACGGCATGCCAGAAGTGATCTTTGGTCTAGGTAAAACGCCAGAGGAAGTCCTCGAGATCGCCAAGCGGCTTGCCGAACACAATCCCAATGTGCTGGTCACGCGCGCTGGCCCGCAAACGGGTGAGCAGCTTCTCAAAGAGTTCCCGCAGGGCGAATACTTTCCCCGTTGCCAGGCGTTCCGGCTCTGGCGCGATCGTACGATTCATGGCAAGGGCACTATCGGCGTCATCTGCGCAGGTACGAGCGACATTCCGGTCGCCGAGGAAGCGCAGGTCACCGCCGAAGTGATGGGAAACCGGGTGGAGACGCTGTTTGACGTGGGAGTGGCGGGCCTGCACCGGCTGCTCAGTCACCGGGAGAAACTCCTTGGGGCTCGCGTGCTCATCGTTTGTGCTGGCATGGAAGGGGCCTTACCCAGTGTCGTGGGAGGCTTAGTGCGTTGTCCGGTCATCGCCGTTCCAACCAGCATTGGCTATGGGGCAAGTTTCCACGGGCTCGCAGCGCTGCTAGGGATGCTCAATAGCTGCGCGAGCAACGTCGCGGTAGTCAATATCGACAATGGATTTGGCGCCGCCTACGTGGCCAGCCTGATCAACCGCCTCTGATCACTCAGCGTTTCGCCACAGCCACCAGCTCCGGCGAACACTCCTCAGCGAACAAGCAAAAACCGAATAGGGGCTTAGGGGTGCCACGCCCCCAACGGTTCATCTTCCACTTGCCTTTCAGGAAACGGATTTCCGGCTGCTTGCTCAAATCGAGCAGCAGGCAATACGTGCCACAGTAAAATTTCTGGGGAAATGCAAGCAGAGGCTTTGTACCCCAATCCTGGCCATCAGGCGAGCCCCAAACTTCCACATCCAGGCTTTCCTGCTCGATGATCCGGTGGATCACCAGTGTTAGCTTGAGCAGCTTCCCTGCGGCGGGGCCCAGTTCCACCGGCTCGGACTCTCCGTCCGCACGGTACTCGTTTTCCGGGATCAGAAAAGCAGGTAACATCACCCTTACCACCTTGCTCCAGCTCGAACTGCTGGACGGCTCCCTTCATTGTAACCAGCAGTCGCACATTCGGTAACGCGGCGGCCGACACAGTCCGACACGTCGTGTGTGCTTACCCCCAACCAAATCTCAGTAAAGCGCCCGGTAAATCTCCCGGTTTCTCAACACCGCCTCCACATAATTCCGTGTTTCGGTGAATGGAATGGTCTCCACATACTCGGCAGGCTCGGTGTAATCAGCCCATTTCCACCACTCGATCGCGCGTGTCGGCCCAGCATTATACGCGGCGATGGCCACAATTTCCTGCCCTCGGCAGCGCTGGACGAGATCGCGGAAAAAGTACGACCCCAGCAAAATGTTCACGTCGGGTCGGTCTAGCAAAGAGACCCGGAAATGGCGTAGCCCGGCCCGGCGGTACAGCAAGCGGGCCGTGTCCGGCAAAATCTGCATCAAACCGCGTGCCCCAGCTACAGAAACCGCGCGCGGATTGAATTCCGATTCTTGGCGAATGATCGCCGCCACCAAATAAGGATCGAGTCCATGGTGCCGGGAATACTTGAGCACCAGCGACCGGAAAGGCCAAGGGAACGCGAGCCTCCAAAATTCTTCCGGCGCCTCTTCCAGTGGCATGTACAGGTAGCCGCTGACGTACCGCTTGATAAACCGGATCGCTTGAGCGTGATCGTTCTCCGCGACTGACCAGCGAGCCAGTTCCATGGCCAGTACCGCACTTTTTGCATCGGTCTCGGCCCCGAACATTAGTTCCCGCCGCGCCCAATCGGCCAGCCCGCCTCGTCGAAGCAGTCGACCCCGATTGAGACGCCACCAGGTGATCTGATCCGGCTCGAAGTCATGCACCCGGCGCCGTGGCGGAAACTGAACTTGCCTGAGGAACTCCGTGGGGCCGTCGGAGGCCTGGACGTTGCGGAACTCCGAGCGTTCCAGCCGCTGACGCGCTAATGTAGCGTACCAAAAGCCCGGATACTCGTGGTCGAGTTCAGAGTAGTAGGTTCGCGCCTCGCCCAGCCGGCCTTGGCGTTCAGCTTGCCGCGCCAAAAAGTACAAAGCGGCCGGCGCTTTCTCTGAAGCAGGGTATTCCAACAGATGCTGGCGGAGCCAGTGCTCGCTGTCGGCCTCTCGACGCAGGTAGCGCACCCAGGCGACCTTCCAATGGCAATAGGCAGCTCGCGACTCTCCCCGAAACTCCTCAGCGCAAGCGCGGAACAGCGGCTCATAGCGTTCGACAGCGTTGCGGATCAGGTACTCGTTGGCCGCAGAGATCAACCCCTCTAGGTACCACCGGGATTTGGGATACCGTAGCCGCAATTGACGCAAAGCTTCCTCCATGACGCCTTCCCGGCCTAACCGGCGAGCACAGGCCACCAAGTAATACAGCCGTTCCGCATCCGCATCCGGATCGGAAACTTGCAACTGGCTGAGCCAAGCGAACGCCGCTTGGTTTTCCCTCATGAGAAAGCGTGCACGGCCTAGCCAAACTTGGGCTCGCTCGCGATCCCGTCCACTGAGCTCCGCGAGCATCCGCTGAAGCTCTGCACCAGCAGCCTCGTGCTGGCCCGCTTGCAATAACTGGTCCACCCGACGCAGACGCACTCCGGTGCTCACGCGCGGGAACGCGTCCTTCAGGCGTTCCCGGAGGATGTCCAAGCGCGCAACAGCAGCTCTGGCCTCGCCGGAAAGTGGGTATTCATAATAAACGCGCTGGTAGGTAACCGCCGCCTGGGTAAGATCGCCTGCCTCTTCCAGTGCCCGAGCCAGCATCCACAGCCCTCCTGGCTGGGGCAGCTGCTCGAGGTACCGGTTGAGGAGATCGACCGCCTCGGATGGTCGGCCCCTATCCAGCAGAATCTGTACCCCGCGTAGCACCGCCGCAGACCGCCATGGAGAAACGGGCTTCATCGTGAGCACGCGTTCGACGCTGGCCATTGCTTCTTTGTAATTACCAGCCAGCCGGTGAGCCTCCGCTAAGCAATAGTCAACGTAGTCCGTTAACTCTGGCAACAACGCTCGCGCCCGCTTTAGATACTCGGCTGCCGAATCCCCCGAGCCTCGCTGGAGCTCGACCCGGGCCAAGGCCAGGTATGCGAGCCCAGCTTCTTGAGTGCCCGGCCGGGACCGCGCATACCGTAGCAACTGGGACTTCCCAACCGCGGTGGGACGTTCCTGGTAGCGTGCAACCAGCGAAGCCAGCGAAGAGCTTGCCCCGCTGCCGGTAGCGGCGAACCAACCTGCAAAACCAATCGCCGCACTCAAGCCCACTAAAATCCGGCGCAGCCATCGAGGTCGAATCAGATCAGCCACTGCCATATCCGTCTTTGTTGAGTCGGTCGTCCCGGTGCCATCGCCCGGCTCCGAATTCGCTAAGGCTGCAAGTCGATCAGTTCTTCGGGTGGCTGTTGCTGGGGCTCCTGCTCGACCCACTCGGATCGAGACGACAAGCAAAGCGATGCCAGCGTAGCTACCAGTTCGAGGCCGTCAGGGTCGGTCCCATGCGCCGGGTCTGAAGCCACAATCACATACCGGCAATCGGCTCCTTGGGAGACCGGCACCAGAAGCATCTGGCGCGTTGCGTCGAACCCCTGGCTCGTCCTCAGGCGGCTGTTAGCAGCAGCTACGTACACCGGGTTCCGACAACGCATCACGTCCATGACTTCTGGCAAATCGGCCAGCCTTTGCGGGAGCAGTTCTGGATCTCCGTGCTCTCGAGCACCCTCGACCTCCGCCACCCAGTCTGCCTCAATTCGCAAGAGCATGAACGCCTCTGCGAACAGTTGCACGCCATCCCGGAGGGCGAGTTCCCACTCCCCGATCGTGCTCGCCCCACACAAGCGCCGGCACACCTGGTTGAGCCGCTGCGTCAATCTGCGCTCTGACGCTCCGTACCACTGACTCACGAAAAAAAGCTCCCTCAGAATCTCTCAACGCCCGTTGTTACTAATTCAGCTTCTCCTAGTGGAGCTCCGGTGGAAAGCCCACCGCAGCCGCAGCGATTCCACCTACTGATAGCCATTGTACCCGGCAGCCAGGCGAGCAGCCTTCACCTCGCCCCACGACACAAGGTTCAACGCGCCGCTTCCAGTTCATACGCCAAGGGCTGGAGGGTGCCGGTCAATAGGTACCGTCCAAACGGATCGAACAGTTCTAATCGCACACTTCCGTCGGCACCCAATCGGCCGCTCCCGTAATAGCTCCCCCCAGAATCCGTCAACTCCACACCCATGAGCCGCACTTGGTCCGGTTCCCGGCTATCAGCAGTAAACCGTCCCTCGACCCTGCGAATTTCGGAAGACTCTGCACCGAGGGATTGGGCCCAGAACGAACCCTCCAGTTGAATTACCGGGATTTCCCGGCGATCCTGTTGCAGAATCTCCACGCGGCTCATCAGTCCTAGGCGGCCGCCATGCCAAGCCATACCCCGAGCCCACAAGCGACCGCTCGCCAGTAGCTCCCCACTCGGAGCCACTTTCAGATCTCCCCCGACGACTCCGCCCCTAGACCCCGGAGCCAAGCAACTAAGTAGCTGAAATCCTCCTGGGCCGGCCTCCAGCCTGCACCGCAGTTCATCCGCTTTCCATTCCAACCCACGGGTACCGAAGAGCTTCGCGTGGTGAACCACCATCGTCCCTATTAATGGCATCCCCTCAACGCTTTCCTGCGAAGAACTTCGCCGGGAGAACAACCAAGGCGGCAAAAGCCTCCGGCGATCTTTGTGCGACCAGGTGCTGGCTAGTTGAGCAAGGAACCGTCCGTCGGCGCTTTCCAGCTCCAAGTCAAGTTGGCGGCTGGCCTCGGATAAGTTTCCCCAATCTCGGTACCGCGCCCGGAAGGAATGTTCAAAGACTTTCCCTTCCAGTATCGTCAGCTCGCTCGAGCCCGATGGGTCAAGCCACAACTGGCCCTGAACGATCCTGACATGCCTGAGAACACCCTCACCAGCGGGGACAGCCTCGCGTACTTCGAGCCGGCCCGACCAGCCCGGTGGTTCCGCTCTGTGCCAGTTAAGGTTTAATTTGCCCTTCCACCGACCTCTTTGAAACCATCCGAAAGCATGGGGGGCCACCAACCCAGAGCAACTTCTCCACAACGCGCTCCAGGAAACCAAGGGCCAGTCCTCACTTAAGAACTCTAGCTTTAGCGAGGATCCATCCATCGCGAGCTCTCCGGAGAGCCGCCCGCTGCCTGTCTCCAAGGTGCCTCGTGCAGGCTCAAGGACGATACTACCCTCGCCCAGTCGAACGACCGCTTGCGGAACCTCCAAGGGCGGCACCCCCTTGGGTTCCAGCCGTAGGCCCGTAATTGTGAATGCACCCCGGATACCCAGGTCCGGATGCCAGGTAGCCAAACCGGTGACGAGCCCTTCCATGGCAGCCTCGATGGGCACCTGCCACCCTAGCCGCTGAGCTGCTTGACGTAGCCCATCCAGAGGGACTCGCTCCAGCCGGAACAGGCTAGCCCACCGTGCACGCCGGAGGAATTCATGCACAGCCAACTGGCATAACACCCGGGGTTCTCCCGCCTGCCCCGCATTCAAGACCAACTGTAGGCTTTGCTTTGGCAAGGCTATTTGCCCTCGGAGAGGAAACTCCCACCGCTTGCGCCACAACGGCAGTGTCACCAGCCGTTCTTCCAGCTGCTCAAAGCGCACGTTGCCATCCAGGGTCAAGGCGGAAGGCGAGCCGTGGATGCGAGCCACGATCGAAACAAAGCCTTCCAGTTCCACCCGCCGGTTCCACAAAAAGCCCAGGATTTCGCTGAGCGCACCACGGCGCAAGCGGGCGGTGAGATTGAGCCGCGGCTGGGGGCCGAGTGTGAACTCCCCATCCACTTCTACTTGGCCGAAACGCCGCACTGGCCGGTCTGTACGGGCTGGCTCACCCACGAACTCTATCCGAACCGTACCGGGCTCGCCCGGCTCTACGGTGAGGTCGAGATCTGCGGCGCCGAAATAAAAAGCCGACTTACGCAGGCCCTGCCGAAAGTTCACCCGCCCTTGCCGTACGTGCACTTCGGGAAACCGGTGCCCTGAGCGCGCAGCCGCCGCCCGAGCCAGCAAGCTGACATAGTTCCACTCCCCGCCGGGCGACTGCACCAAGTTCACGCTGGGTTCTACCAGGCGCAACGAACCGACCGAGAGCCGGCCTCGTAGTAAGTCCCACCAGCGCAGGGCAACCCGCAACTCGCTGACGTAAGCCAACGGTTCCCGGCTGATGCGAGGATCGTCGTGGATCAACACATCCTCGGCAACAAAGCCCGGCCCCCATAACAGCATCAGGCGCAACGGTCCCCGCAGTGTCACTCGGCGATTGACCGCTCGGCTCAGTTCGGCTTCCACCCGGGGTTTGAGCTGATCCAAACGGACTTGCTCGATCCCCACGAGCACACCCAATGAAGCGAGAGCCACCAGCCAACCGATCGGCCACAGCCGGACTCTGCTCATCCTTCTGCCGACCACGAACGAGCTTGTTCGAGACTTAACGGGTCGTCGACATCGTAGATAACTCCACGATCGTTCGTGTCGACCACCAAGGTTTGCTCGCGATAGCGGCGGATCACATCACGTGCCTGACCCTGGAGGGGCAACTGCAACAGCTCGCGCACAACGCCAGGATCCACGCATACCGGGTGTCCTCGCTGGCCCCGCCAGGAGGGCACCACGACTGCGATACCCGAGGATCTGGATCGAAACGCTTCGACCAGCTGCCGCACCGTAGCAGGCTGTACACAAGGAAAATCCACTGGCGTGAACAACACACCCTCGAACACAGCGGGTAAAGCTCGCAACCCGCACTGTAACGAACTCAGCTGGCCCAACTCGGGATGGGGGTTCACCACAAATCGCACGCGGTGGGCGAGCCGCGTACCACGCCGGACTTGCTCGGCCGCGTAACCCAACACCACAATGATCGGTTCGCACACCTCGTTGACGGCCGCGATCATCCGATCCAGAAACGTCTGCCCTTCGAACTCCACCAACGCCTTGGGCCAACCCATCCGGCGCGATGCGCCAGCGGCCAGAATGACTGCCGCAACACTCATTTGACTAAAGTCCGGAGCCTAGGGTTGAGGAACAACGATTTTGAGATTGAGCGCCACTCAGATGGCGCCTTACGCCGCACAGCAATCATCTCCGCCACGACCGAGACCGCGATCTCCTCCGGCGTCTGGGCGCCGATCTCTAAACCCATCGGCGCGGACAGACGCTCGAGAGCGTCCAGAGGGACACCTTCTTGCTCCAGCGCACGGACGAGCGTGATGACCTTTCGCTTGCTCCCGATCATAGCGATGTAAGCTGCGGGCGTGGTCACTGCCCAGCGCAGCACGCGCAGATCGTCTCGGTGCCCACGAGTGACGATGATGATGTACGTGCTGTCGGTGACCCGCAGGCGAGTGAACACCTCTTCGTAATCCGCTGCGTAGACCTCATCTGCCTCTGGGAATCGCTCCCGATTCGCGAAACTCTCTCGATCGTCGATGACGACTGTGCGGAAGCCAGCCAGAGCAGCGACCTTGTTCAAGCTTTTGGAAATGTGACCCGCGCCAAAGATCAGCGCTACTGGTGGAGGAAAGATCGGCTCGACGTATACATGTAACTGCCCACCGCAAATCAAGCCGTTCTCGTAAGCCAGATCCTGGTTCAGATTGAACTGCAAATAGCGCGGCTTGCCGGTCTCCATGACTTCCCGCGCCGCATTCCATACCTCAGCCTCCACACAGCCGCCCCCGATGGTGCCAACGATAGAGCCGTCATCCCGTACGAGCATCTTGGCGCTCTGATAACTGGGGATCGAGCCTTGGACCTCGACGATCGTCGCTAGGGCACACTTGCGGCCTTCGCGGCGCAGGCGGACCAATTCTTCGAAGATGTCCATCGACGAGCATTATATTCCCCAGTTGAACTCCCCCCAGGAAGCCGAGCTCAGGGCAAGCCTCGGAGAACTGGCATGCTAGGATGCCAGTGGGGGTTCTATGACGCGACCGAATTGGCCCGGGGCATTTATCTTCGATCTGGACGGGGTCATCGTCCGATCCACGCCCGCACATATTCTGGCCTGGAGCCACTACCTAGCCCGATTTGGCCTGCGGTTGCCGCCCCAACAAATCGAGCGCGCCATGCTTGGCAAGCACAACAGCGACGTAGCCCGGGCCTTCTTCGGAGACGGCCTGCCCGATCACTTGGCGCTCCTCCATGGTCGCGAAAAAGAAAAGCTGTACCGAGAACTGATGGCGCCTCGCCTGGAAGAATCTCTGGTGCCAGGCGTCCGCCAGTTTGTCCAACGTCATTCCCACTTGCCTTTGGCTGTGGCATCTAACGCTGAGCCGGAAAATGTGAGATTCGTCCTGGAGGGTACGAGCCTGAAGCGATACTTCCGTGTGATCCTCACGGGAGACGACGTCTCTCGCCCGAAGCCTGACCCGGAGATTTACCTGAAGGCTGCAACGCTACTGGGTGTCAGCCCATACGAATGCGTCGTGTTCGAGGACTCCCAAACCGGCATTGAAGCAGCGCGAGCTGCTGGAATGGTCGTAGTCGGGTTGAAAACCACGAGTAGCGAACTGGCCGGGGCCGCTGTTTTGATCGATGATTTCGATGACCCAGCTCTGGAGATGTGGCTCCAAAGTTACCGGCTGGCCAAGGCTACAGGAGCGAAACCAGAAGGGACCGGTCGAAGCGACTCAGCAGGCCCCGCCTCGGCATGAAATCATTCCTCTAGGGAGGAGTACCCACGACCAAGGCTGTGCTTGGCTACCATGTCCATGGAGCTGGCGATGCAAATCCCGAAGTGGTTCCGGGCCTGGAGTCGATGGGCAATCGTCGGTAGTTTGTTGGCGACCAGTTTTGCGGCAGAGACTTACAAAGGCCCGGTCCCACCCGAACCCGACCTACCCTATTTACTTCACGCCGACCATCTCGTCCCCACCGAGCGAGCCGAGGCGCGTGAACAGGACTCCAAAGACCAAATCATCTACACCGTGCCCGGAGCCAGTTCTCCAGCTCGCACTCCGCTGGCCGAGCCCATCTTCATATTTCGCTCGGAAAACATCCCTGCTGAAAAGCTAGAGCTCTACCGCATGGAAGTCAAAGGAGGCAACCGGCAAATCTCGTTCCCGAAAAATCCGGAACGACGCATGCGCCGTGGCCCCTGGCCGGTACACCTGAAGATCCAGGCGCTCGGTGAAAAGCTCTACTGGGTGGAAGTCAACCAGTACTTAGACAACGGCGAGTACTGCCTTTCGCCAGCGGGTTCGACGGCGGTCTTTTGCTTCCAGATTTACTGAGGCGTGACGGCCGGGTTGGTAGAATGGGGTCTATGTTTAAGGGATTCGAGCATACTGCAATAGCCTCCCCAGATCCCAAGCGACTGGCTGAGTGGTACGTCAATGTCCTCGGCTTTACGATCAACTACACGTACGCGGGTAACTACTTCGTCAAGGCTCCTAACGGGACTATGCTCGAAATCATTCCCTCAGAAGGGGAACGAAAGCCGCAGACACTCAAAGATCCTGGGTTGCGTCATCTGGCCGTCATCCCGGAGGACTTCGACGCAGCGTACGAGAAGCTGAAGTCCATGGGGGTCCAATTCGTTACCGAACCTGTGGAAATCGAGGGTAACCGGCTGGTGTTCTTCACCGATCTGGACGGGAATTATTTGCATCTGATCGAGCGGCGCCAGCCGTTACCGTGAACCGTTCTACGCACCCAGGAGCAGACTGAAGTCAGAGGAAGGAAACTGCCAGTTCGTTCCTAGCCCGCTGTGCGGCCAGGCGGGAGATCGCAACGTCAGACGGTAGGGTGGCAGTGCCCAAGACACGCTCAGCAACGTGACCAAGCAACTGATCTGACTATGCCTGGATTGGCCCACGGTGCCCGACAGCGGTTGATCACCGCAGCGGTATTGGCTGGCTTAGTAGTTCTTGGCTACCTGCTCCTGCCGGGTCACACCTATTTACAGGAAGACTCCCAGATCTACCTGGCCATCCTCGAGCACTTCTGGAACCCTACAGTCTTGGCAAACGACCCGGTGGCTACCCACCACCACATGAGTTATACGATCTACGACGAGCTTGCGCTACTGTGGCGTCGCATCACCGGCTTGGACTTCCAGCCGATTCTCGTCGCCGACCAATTGGTTTTCCGCTTCCTGGGCCTTCTAGGCATTTACCTGACGGCTACTGCTCTCGGATTAGGTCGGGCCCCGGCCCTAGCCGTCGCGGCGGTTTTCGGGCTCGGGGCTACCGTGAGCGGGCCTGCAGTGCTGACGATCGAGTACGAACCAAAACCTCGTGCTTCCGCAGTCCCTGCCGCTTTTCTGGCCATCGGTCTGTTCGCCCACGGCCGTTTCCTAGGGGCCGGTCTAGCTGGGGCATTGAGCTTCCTTTACCATCCACCCTCGAGCTACCCGTTCTGGCTCGCCTCGCTAGTGTGGCTCGGGGTGGCAAGGCAGCGGCGGACACAAGCCAGGGCCCTCCAGTTACTGATGCCTGGTACGGTAGCCATCGGGATTTTGCTACTTGCTGCCCATTTCCAGGTGGGCGGAAAAGAGCCAGGTCTTTGGTTTAGCCAGCTCACGCCGGAGCTCGAGCAGATTCAGCGCTACCGGGCCTCATATAACTGGGTCTCGACTTGGTGGGAGCGCTGGGCGTGGCACTACGCCTTGCTGTTCCTCGCGAGCATCGTGGCCTGGAGACGCCTGCGCCTGGACTGGCGCTCCCCATCGGGCTGGATGAGCCTGAGCCTCCCAATCATCGGGCTGGCGAGCGTACCGGCCTCATGGCTCTTACTGGAGCACCTCAAGTGGGCCCTGATACCAAAGTTTCAACCAGCACGCGCGCTACTGATGGTCCCAGCCTTTGCGGTGATCTTGGCGGTAGCCCGAGCTATAACGGGCGCGCGCACTTTACGTGGTGCTTTGGAAAGCATGGCGTGGGCGGTCATTGCCTTCGCTGTACCGACTGGTCCGGATATCCGGCAGGTGCTTCTTCCCAACTTAGCAAGCCCCCTGGCTTTGCACCGACTGTTACTGATCTTGGGGCTGGCAGCCTTGCTGGTGTTCAGCCGCTGGCTTTCGGCTCGTCCGCTGGCCACGCTGACCACTGCCGCAGCCCTTCTAGCGCCTTACTTCTTATTGCCTACCGCCGGACGAGTGGAGAATTACCAGGTAATCCACCATCCGGAGCTCGATGAGCTGGCTCGTTGGGCTCGCTCGCACACTCCGAGAGAGGCCGTCTTCGTTTTTCCATTGGCTGATCGATCGAGAGTCCCTGGAGTCTTTCGTGTGAAAGCGCAGCGTGCCCTCTACGTCGACTGGAAATCCGGCGGGCAAGCCAATATGCTCCCGGCGCTCGCTTGGGAATGGTGGTGCCGGTGGCAAACGATCCAGAGGACTGGGTTCAACGAAGCTGCGCTAGCGAAGTACCGCGACTTGGGGATCGACTTCGTCGTGGTGGAACGTTCGCAGGCCCTCCTCGGCTACAAGCCAGTGTTCGAGAACCGCCGCTACTCAGTCTACTCGACAGCCGCTCAGCCCGAAGCTGGTTCCACCGGTGGGTGAGCTCAGGTTTGACCTTTACGTCGAACCCGAACGCTGCAAAAATTCATCGACCTCGGCCCGCGTCGGAATCGAGGCTTGAGCGCCGAGCCGGGTCACTGACAAAGCCGCAGCAGCATTGGCGAAGCGTAGCGCCGCCCGTATAGGCTGCCCTTCAGCTAGTGCTACAGCCAGTGCGCCGTTGAACGTGTCTCCAGCAGCCGTCGCATCCCGCGCTTCGACAGGAAAAGCCGGGACCGCATACGCCTCGTCGGGTCCTACATAAACACAGCCCGCGTCCCCCAGCTTGACCACGACTTGGTGGGCTCCACGCTGGCGGAGCTGCTCGGCCAACCGACGCGCCTCGTCCGGCTCCAAGCGCCGGGGCGCTAATCCCAACAACAGGCAAGCCTCTGTCTCGTTCGGGGTCAGTAAATCCGTATGCGCCAACATCTGGTTGGGCAACGGTTGAGCCGGAGCTGGGTCCAGTATCGTCATCGCCCCTTCTTGATGGGCTAGTTCC